>JBGTIC010000430.1:0-2821 GCA_041745895.1 Gammaproteobacteria bacterium | reverse complement strand
CCGCCTGCAGGCTTGCGCGGTCGCGCGCGAGCTCGGCGAGGGGCAGACTCAGGAATGCCTCAATGCGCCGGCGCAGGATGTGGTAGGCAGTCATGAACGCAGCCTCGATCTGCGCCTCGCTGCCGGTGGCCTTCGCCGGGTCCTCGACGCCCCAGTGCGCGCGCGCGGCGGTGCCCAGGTAGGCGGGACAGGTTTCACCGGCGGCACTTGCGCAGACGGTGATGACGATATCCGGGGTCACAGGCAGGTCATCCCAGGACTTGCTGTGGGCACCCTCGGCGGTGATGCCCTCGCGGGCAAGCAGCGCAAGCGAGCGCGGATGGACTTCGCCGGTGGGGTGGCTGCCCGCGCTTATGGCCTGCCACCCAGCCGGGGCCAGGTGATTGAACACGGCCTCGGCGAGAATCGAGCGGCAGGCGTTGCCGGTACACAGAAACAGCACGTTCATCAGTACGTCATCATGACGACGAGTTGGTCGTCAGGCCCAAGCGTAAGCTTCGTGTCGCGTGGCGGATTGAGTTTCAAAGCTGCCCTGCCGGCCGACTCGATCGTCGCGCGACAGATCCCCAGGGCGGTTTCCCCATGCGTCCATGCCGCCTGCTGGAGCTCCTGAAACGTATAGCTGCCGACGGGCTGGCCATACGCCTGAAGTCTGCGAAAGGCGATCTCGGGTCCCCCTGCGCTGAACAGCCCATCAAAGACAGGTCGCAGTTCCTGACGCAACGCGACCTGCGCGAGCATGTGGCTGAGAAGCAGCGGGCTTATCATGACTTCGGCCGAGCGACCTCCCATCAGTCGTTCGTTGTGCGGATCGGACAGCTCGAGCAGCAGCCGGGGTCGAGGGCCCTGTTCTGCCAGCAGGCCCTCGAGCAGAAGGTAGCCGACAATCGAGCGGGCATCGGCCTGCTCGCCAGAACCCATCCGGTCGCTGCTCATCAGAATGATGGAGTCGTACTGTTGCACGTTCATGTCACGGAGTTCGTTTTCGCTCGTGAAATCCGCCTCGAGATGTTCGCAGGCATCCAGTGCATTCATGAACCCCTCTTCACTCAGTGCGCGCACTCGTTCAGCGACAGGCCGACTGGATACCACCGACACCTTGAACGCATCCTGCCCGTAGGTGGAAAACTCCCGCAGCAGGGCCGGCACCTTGCGGCTCCAGCCCATGACCAGAACGCGCCTTGAGTTGACGGCGCCGTTGGGCATGGGCTTGACCACCGATCTTTCGTTGATGGCCGGAGGTGCGGCCGCGCTGCCGCCGCTGAGCCGAAGCGTATCCTGATACGACCTGGCAATCAGCAGTACCGCATCGCCGGGGGCGATACGGAAATCGACGGGCGGATTCAGGTACGGAATCGAGAGTTCGCCTTGGGTACGCACGACACCGCACAGCACGGATTCTTTCAGCATCCCGCCAAGTTCAGCCACGCTGCGACCGACGAGCTGGTCATCACGGCGCAGGTAGAAATTGTTGCCGATGCCATGACTCAACAACTCGATGTAGACATGCGACAGCCATGGATGCCGGACATTCTGGACCATCAGCCGGCTGATCGACGCATCTCCAGCGACCACCTCGAGTCGCCCCCTGTAAGCACGTCGCGCAATATCGGATTTTCGGGGATCCTGGATTTCGGCTACGACATAGGGCAGTTTAGCCGCCTCGCCGCCGGCCTGTCCGTCAAGTGAAAGCAGGGCCTTGATGGTCTCGACATCAGAGGAAATCGTGCTTTCCAGGTCGAAGCTGCGGGCCGGTACGATGATCGCCGCCGCCTGCATGCACGCCGCACGAATCAGGTGATCGGTGTTGAGGGCCGAGCCGGAGCGCAGAATGACGCTGCCAAAGTGCTTGCCGGTCACCGGATCATTTCGCAGCTCGGCGGTCAGCTCCGGGTCCAGGTCGTCAGCCAGCACGACCAGCCGCAGGCGCTTGGCTCGTCCGAGTGTCGCCAGCAGGCGCCTGACACGGGCCTCGGACATCAGCAGTTCGCGCAGCACCGGCATCGTGCGGTTGGTCCAGCCCAGTACCACCACATGGTGCTTCAGGGCCACGGGTGTCAGACCCTGTTCGAGGGTTCTCATGCGACTGATAAGCCATTGCGTGAGGATGGCGATCAACGCGCCCATGAAGACCACGTAGCCACTCACCGTCAGCAGGGTGGACACGACGCGCCGCCATGCGCCTTCATCGTCTCCCAGATAGCCCGGGTCGGTCAGTCGGAGGAAGGCCCACCAGACCGAATCGGCGACACTTTCGTCTGGCCCGCGATCGCCCCACACCAGCAGACCGCCAATCAGAGAGATCAGCCCGACCAGACCGGCCATGACCAGCAACTGATAGCGTGTGCCTCTGACGAACTGGCGTTCGAGGAAAAACTTCAGGCGATCGAAGGGGCGCAGGGGAATCAAATGCTGTGTCCGTCATGGGTTGGCTGATGAAGGACGAAAATCCGCGGCAGCGGTACTATACACGAGCTGCGCGAGGGGCCTGCATAACGCCTATCATCGTCAATCGGCAGTTTTCGGGGCGCGTTTAGTGAAGATCTATATCAACGGGGATCTCGTCGATCAGCACGAGGCGCGGATCTCCGTGTTCGACAGCGGCTTCGTGCTCGGTGACGGCGTATGGGAAGGTTTGCGCATAGTCAACGGGCACCCGGCGTTTCTTGGTCCGCATCTGGAGCGACTCCGGGAAGCTGCGCGCGCGATCATGCTGGATATCGGCATGGCACCCTCTGCGCTTGTCGAGGCGATCTACAGCACCATTGCCGGAAACAACCTCGTCGATGACGCTCACCTGCGGCTGATGGTGACCCGCGGC
>JBGTIC010000429.1:0-4413 GCA_041745895.1 Gammaproteobacteria bacterium | reverse complement strand
CGCAGCTGCAGCCGTTCGGCCTGATGTGAGTCTGCCTTCGTGGCTTCAAGCGCCAGTACCTTGCTGCTGTGCTCGTGGCCCCGGGCACGGATTTCTTCAGCGATGTTCCTCACGCGCAGCACGTGGGAGGCGGGACGCTCGCCGGCTACGAAGGTGCCGGCGCCGGCCAGCCGGGTCACATAGCCTTCTTCGGCAAGTTCACGCAGCGCGCGATTGGCGGTCATTCGTGACACACCAAGCGCCTCGGTGAGTTCATGTTCAGAAGGTACCCGATCATTGGCCTGCAGCCGGCCGCTGGCGATCAGACCCAGCACGTGTGCCTTCACCTGCTGGTAGCGCGGCTCGGCCCTGGGCGCGAGCGGTCGCACTGCATGCGCCGGCTTGCGCTTCATCGTGATCCCCTTTCGCGCCGTGCGCGCTGCAGTCGCATTGGCTGGCTTGCCGATGGCACACCCCTCGGTTATTTTGAGGCTCGACGTCCCTGATGACCACCGTGGCGGGCAGGATTATCCTTGTTTTTACCCTCCTGATGTACGCCAGCTGTCCCGCACACGCGTAATGAGCGCCTCCATCCGAACGATCGCCGTGATCGGCAGCGGCATGGCAGGTCTTGCTGCCGCCCGGCGTGCACGGCAGGCCGGCTTCGAGGTCACGCTGTTCGAGGCGCGGGCGGGCCATGGCATGGACGCACATGCGCTGCCCGTGCACGAAGGCGTGGTCGACGTCCCGCTGCGCGTCATGAGTCCGAGGCGCTGGCCCAGTGTCCTGTCGCTGGCTGCCGAAATGGGTGTGGGCAGCTTCGCGGTCGATACCTTCGTCTCCTGCAGCACAGAGGATCGGCAGACATGGTTTCGCAGCGGCCGCCTGCCGTTGACGGGCTGGCCATTCGTCGGTCACTGGCGTTACTTCAATCTCCAGGCGCTGCGGGTGGCCCGTGGCCTCGCACAACTTTCGCGCGTGGCGAAAGACACGCAGACGCGATCAGGCGATGAAACGCTGGCGACATTGCTGCAACGCGAGTCTTTTGATGAGAAATTCTGGCGCGCGCTGGCACTGCCGCTGCTGACCACGATCTGCACTTGCGATGAGCGCGACCTGCTGGCCTGGCCGGCCGGCCAGCTGCTTTCCTTGCTCGATGAGATCATGCACGGCGACACGCTGGTGCGCCTGCAGGGCGGCACGGCTGCCCTGGTGTGCGCACTGGCCGAAGGCCTCGAGCTTATCAGCGGCTCACCGGTGACTCGCGTGCTCGATCAGGGTGAACAGGTGCTCGTGCGCAACGCGCGCGGCGAGGGCGGCCTGTTTGATCGGGTCATCGTCGCCACGCAGGCCAATGAGCTGGATTTTCTCGAAGGGGAGCCCTACCGGCAGGAGCGCAAGGTGCTCTCATCGATTCGCTATGCGCGGGGTGAGCTGATCGTGCATGCCGACGAGCGCTTCATGCCGCGTGATCGGCGCGACTGGACGGCACTGAATTTCCAGAGCACCGCTGGCTTCGAGGCCGCCATGTTCACCGTCTGGGTCAATGCCGTTGAGCCGTCGCTGACGGATGCTCCGCCCGTATTCCAGACCTGGAACCCGCTGTTCGCACCGCAGCCAGACACCGTGCTTGCTGCCGTACCGTTTCAGCGCGCGGTTGTACACAGCGGCAACGCAGCGGTGCTGGAAAGTCTGCAGCAATGGCACCGGCAGCCAGGCCGCAGGGTGTTCTATTGCGGATCCTGGGCGCACGAAGGCGTCCCCCTGCTCGAAACGGCAGTGCGCTCTGCCGAAACCGCGGTGGAACTGCTTGGCGAACAACAAAGGCACGGCGCTGAAGCTTGAACGCTTCGCGATCGACGGGGCGCTGCTGGCGGGGCCGGGCGGTGATGTACGCTGGAACAATCTTGGCGACTGGCACCAGGCTGCTGACTACGCCCAGGCCTGCCGGTCGCTTGCACGTCGGCATGGCGAGGCCGCAGCGCTGGCACCCGGCAAGCGTGTGCTGGAGCTGGCCTGCGGTTTCGGTGCGGGTATCGACTTGTGGCGTGAGCACTTCGGCGTTGCACATATTTGCGCGCTCGAGTTGCGCCAGACATGCGTCGCAGCGTTGCAGGATCGCCTGCAGGCGCAAGAAGACATCGAGGTGTACAGGGGGCGATTTGATGTGCCCTTGCCAGCGCCTTTGCGCAAACAGCGATTCGATGTGGTGCTGTGTGTGGATGCCGCTTATCACGCCCGATCGCTCGATGATTTTCTCGCCACGGCCCTCGGGGCACTTGCAGACGAGGGCCGTCTTGTATTCTCGACCCTGGTCTGGGCCAATGGCTCGCCATCGGCCTGGCGACGCGCGCTTGCACGGCAGTTGCTGCGTACTGCGGGCATCCCGCCCACGAGTCTCTTCAGCGAAAGCAGGCTGCGGGCGCTCCTTTTGCGCCACGAACTGCACGAGCTCAAGCTCGAGCGGCTGACCGCTGACGTCCTGCCCGGCTTTCATCGCTGGGTCACACACCGTCATAGGCAGCTGCCTCAACGCCTGCGCTGGTCCGCGGCCTGGCTGAAGATCCGCGGGGCGGCAGCGCTGTGTGCCTACCTGTATCGTCATCGACTGGTGGACTATGTGCTGGTGAGCGCACGGCGCGTCTGACGCAGGCTTGAATGCGAAAATCCGCCGTCGGGCATTCCGCCCTTCGACCCCGGGGGGTACCATGGGCGTCTTGCTGTTCCCGGTAGTCCGCTGTCATGTCCTCTTCCCTGCGCGATCAACTGCTCAAGGCCGGCCTTGTCGACAAGGCCAAGGCCAAGGAAGTCGCGCACAAGCAGGCCAAGCAGCGCAAGGCAAAGCCGCAGGCAGTTGACGACACGCGCAAAGCTGAATCCGCGCGCATCCAGGCTGAGCGGGTACAACGCGATCGTGCGATGGCTGCAAAGCGCAACGAAAAGGCGCGGAAGAACGAAACGCGCGCCCAGGTCCGGCAGCTCGTCGAGGCGCATCGGCTCAAGCGCGAAGGCGAGATCGAATATGCGTTCACCGACGGCAACCGGATCAAGCGAATTCTCGTCGATGCCGGGCAACGCGGGCTGATCGCCTCGGGCGGTCTTGCGATCGTGCGCTACGGACGTGGTTACGAGATCGTACCGCCGGGCGCAGCGGAGAAAATCTGCGAGCGTGATCCTGCCGCAGTCGTTGTCGATTACGCTGGCTCGGATAACGCCGCACCGTCGGATGCCGCCGACGATCCTTACAAAAACTTCGAAGTCCCGGACGATCTGGTCTGGTAATCAGCCGCTGACGAGCCGGTCAGACGGATGATTCACCCCGTCGGTGGTCGGCACATCCGGGATATCGTAAGGGTTCACGCCCTCCAGGCAACCGATATTGACACCGTACTCGTCGGGGTTTGAGCGGCGCTGGTGATGGGTGTAGATACCGCAGTTCGAGCAGAAGTAATGCTTGGCGGTGTTTGTATTGAACTGGTAGAGCTTCAGATGCTCTTCGCCCTTTACGACTTTGATGGCATCGAGTGCTACGGAGGCCACGATCGCCCCCTTCCGTCGGCAGATCGAACAGTCACAACGCCGGGGATTGACGATGCCGTCGGGCAAAGACACTTCCAGCTCGATGGTGCCACAGTGACAGGTGGCCCGGTGTACCGGTCGAATCTCCGCGTCACCGACATGCCGGTATTCCATCGTATCAATCCCTCTGTCCAATCGGGTCATCCAGCACGATCGTGGGCAGAAACTCCGGGCGCCGCCGGTGCAGTGTTGCCTGCTCGTAGGCGTAGGCGAGCTGGATCAGCGTGACCTCGGACCACGCAGTGCCAAAAAACGACAGACCCACTGGCAGCCCGAACGCTTCTCCTGCGGGCACCGTGATGTTCGGATAGCCGGCCACCGCGGAGGCGGAGGAACTGGCGCCCATGAAGTGATCACCGTTGACCAGATCGATGGGCCAGGCCGGACTGACGGTCGGGGCAACCAGTGCATCGAGACGGTTGGCCTGCATCACCGCGTCGATGCCCTCGGCACCGGCCAGGCGTGTGCAGGTCTGGAGCGATTGCTGATAGTCCTCCGAGTCCAGATCCCCACGTTGCTCGGCCATCTCGAGAATCTCCTGGTCGAAGTACGGCATCGAGCGCGCGGCCTCCTCTCGGTTGAAGTCGATCAGCTCGGCGAGTGTGCGCGCCGGGAACTCGTCACCGATTCTGGCAAGGTAGGCATTCAACCCGGCCTTGAACTCATAGAGCAAGACTTCGAACTCGCAGCCGGAGATCTCCTGCAGCGTCGGGATCTCCACGGGGTCCACGATCACGGCACCGCGCGATCGCAGCGTCTCGATGGCTGCCTCGGCAGCGCGATCGGCCGCCGGGCTGTAGCCGAAGTGACGCGCGCGCGAAACGCCGATGCGCGCACCGTCAAGCGCGTTGGCGT
>JBGTIC010000428.1:0-9050 GCA_041745895.1 Gammaproteobacteria bacterium | reverse complement strand
CGCATCGTTGCCGGCGGGCACCGGCTCCATCGCGGTGGATGCCGGCACCGGCCGCATCACCGTGGTCATTCAGTGGGCCGACACCGATGACGCCGCCGATTCGGGCGCCTTCGAACGCGACACCGACACGACCTTCGAATTCCGGACCCAGCTATGACCACGCCTGCGCGCCGCGTCCCGACCCCGGCCCACCGTTCTCTGGGCATCACGCTCGTCGAGCTGCTGGTCGCCGTGGCCGTCGGCATGCTGCTGATTGCCGGCGTGATTCAGATCTTTGTCGGCAACAGCCAGACCTACCGGTTCAACGAGTCGCTCTCGCGCATCCAGGAAAACGGCCGCTTCGCGATCGAGGAGATCACCCGCGATGTGCGCATGGCCGGCTACTATGGCTGCGCGCGGCGCACGACGACCGTCAACAACACGCTGGTCGGCATGCCCCCGAGCTTCGACCCGATGGTCGGCATCCAGGGCTGGGAGGCAAACAATACGGCCGTAGGCGATCCGCTGGCACTGAACTTTGCCGCGGCCACGGCAAATGTGACCGGTGGCGGCTGGGCCAGCAGTGGCACCGCACCGCTCAACGCCTTCCAGGCGGTCCCCGAAAGCGACATCCTGCGCATCTGGCGGGGTGACGAGGTGGGCACGCGCCTGATTGCCACGGGCGTGGGTACCGCCACGACGGTGGCCAATCCGCGGCTGTCCGACGGTGACCTGGTGCTGCTTTCCGACTGCCTGGACCTGGACATCGTGCGGGCCTGCACGGTGGTGACCGGCGGCGGCGAGTCGGACCTGGACATGAACGGCGGCTGCGTCCCCGGCACCGACGTCGCCCTGGGCCTGCGAAGCCGAGTCGGTGGCCTGGCCATGCGTCTGACCGGCAGCATCTACTACGTGGGCAAACGCGGTGACAACGCCGATGCCCCGCCTGCGCTGTTCCGCCGCAGACTCAACGGCAACGGTCTGCCTGGGCCCGCCGAGGAACTCGTCGAGGGCGTGGAAAACATTCAGATCCTCTATGGCGTCGACACCAGCAACAACGGCCAGCTTGATGACTACGTGCCTGGCGATGCGGTCGTGGACTGGCTGGACGTGCTGGCGGTGCGCATCAATCTGCTGCTGGTCAGCATCGACGACAATCTCGTGGATGCCGGTCAGCAGATCCAGTTCAACGGCCCGCAGAACCCGGGCGATCGTCGCCTGCGACAGAACATGACCACGACGATTGCCCTGCGCAACCGGACCCTTTGAGAGCCCCGCCATGTCGCAAATGAATACAAACCTCCCATCACTCGCCGCCGAGCGCGGCTCGGCGTTGATCTTAAGCCTGATATTCCTCGTGATCATGACCTTGATCGCGGTCAGCGCCATGCGCGACACCACGCTGCAGGAGCGCATGGCGGGCAACTTGCGTGACCGCAGCCTTGCTTTCCAGGCTGCCGAGGCCTCGCTGCGTGACGGCGAGACCTGGCTGCTGTCGCCCGCCGGCCGACTGGCCTCGGGCGTACTGCTTGACGAGATCGCCGATCCCGCCACCTGGGACGGAGCGGCGCCCGCCCCGACGCAGGCTGCCTCACTGGGCTTCATCGATGGCGGCCTGCACTCGGCGAATCCGCAGTTCCACGTGTCGCCGGCGCGCATCGCACGCGCCAGCGGCGCCAGCCTGGATATCAGTGCGCCCGGGCAGATGATCACCAGTTCACACGACGTCACTTCGCGCGGCATTGGCGGTACCGACACGAGTGTCGTGGTGCTGCAGACCACGGTGGTGATCGAATGAAATTTTCGAAGAATGCGGAGCGCGCTGCGCTCCATCGGAGCAGGACCATGGCACGCGACACGACTTGCATGAGGACCGGCAACGGGCCGCTGCGCGGTTTTATCGTCGGTGTGGCGCTGACGCTGTTCGCCGCAGCACCCGCGACGGCCGACGTGAATATCGCCGACTCACCGCTGTTCGTATCTTCGAATATCGAGCCGAACCTGATGTTCCTGCTCGATGACTCCGGCTCGATGCAGTGGGAGGTCATGCCCGATGATCTGACCACGCGGTTCTCAGCCACCAATTTCGGCCTGCGGCTCTTCTGGCTGTATCCGCGGGTCAACAACCTGCACGGTGCAGATGACTATCCCAACAACCGCATTCCGATGTTCACCGGCAACCTCGCCGCGCTGACGCGCTCGAGCCAGACCAATACCCTGGCTTACAATCCTGCGGTCACCTACCGCCCCTGGTCGAACGCGGATGGGTCCCTGATGCCCGACGCGCCCCCCGCCGCGGCGCCGAACCGCCCGCTGTTCCCGGGCTTCGGCACGCGCGATCTCACCGCGGATGCCAACCACAGCCTGTGGCGCACCGATACCGGCGCGGACAGCAATGCCAACCTGACTTACTACCCGGCCACCTACTACCACTACAACGCCGGCGATGTCGCGCTGGAGAGCAGCTACACACGCACCGAAATCAGGCTGCTGAATGCACCGTTTGTCGGTGAGGGCCGCGCGAATCGCAGCGACTGCGCGCTGGCACCGGTGTGCACGTATGCGGAGGAAATCCAGAACTTCGCGAACTGGTACAGCTATCACCGCAATCGCGTGTTTACCTCCCGCGCCGGCATCGGCAACGCGTTCGCGCGCTTCGACGGTGGCATGCGCGTGGGCTACGGCACGATCAACCACAATCGCACTACCCTCACAGCACTTGACGGCGTGAACGGACGCACCGTGATCCGCGGCGTACGGCAGTTCACGGGCGCTGATAAAGCGGCGTTCTTCAACGAACTCTATACCGGGGCCATTCCCGCGACCGGCACCCCGTTGCGTCGCGCGCTCGAAGGCGCCGGCGAGTACTTTTCCCGGACGGACGATCGCGGCCCGTGGAGCAGCACGCCTGGTGCTTCGGGCGGCGATGACCTGTCCTGCCGCCAGAGTTTCACGATCCTGATGACCGACGGCTATACCTCCGGCGGCACCGACTGGCAGGCGACGGGCGCCGCGCGCCGCGAGAACAACGACGGCACGACGAGCAACAATACCGTCAATGACAATCCCAGCGGCCCGAACTATCAGTACTCTCCCGCCGACCCGTTCCAGGATGGCAGGAACAACACGCTGGCCGACGTGGCCATGTATTACTGGAAGCGGGACCTGCGTCCGGATCTGCCCAACCGCGTTCCAAGCTCCGAGCGCAACCCCGCGTTCTGGCAGCACATGGTGACCTACGGCGTGGGCCTGGGCGTGACGGGCTCGATCGATCCGGCCGATGCTTTCGCCGCCATCGAGTCGGCCACGCCGATCACCTGGCCTGATCCTCAATTCGGCAACATCAACTGTGCCGGGGCGAACTGCCAGGCGCGACTTGACGACGTGCTGCACGCGTCGGTCAATGCCCGTGGCGGCTTTTTCAGCGCCCAAGAACCCGAAACTTTTGCCGACGAACTGGCCGCGGTGATCGACGACATCGTCGCCCGCGTCGAAAGCTCGGCCACGGCCGCTGCTACCAGCTCCGCGGTGCTGCAGACCGACACCCTGCTCTACACCGCAGGCTTTCGCAGTGGCGACTGGTCGGGTCAGCTGATCGGCCGCGAAGTCAACAACGATGGTACGGTCGGCACCCTGGTGTGGGACGCCGAGACCCTGCTGGCGGGGGTGACCCCCGGCGCCCGGCGGATCATCACCGTCAACAGTGCCACCGGTATGCAGGTGGATCTGGATCTGGCCAATCTGAGCGCCAGCCAGATTGCTGCGCTGAACGTCGGTCCGGACAACATCCCTGACGCGCTGGGCGCTGCCCGCATCGAATGGCTGCGCGGCGACGAGAGTATTGTGGGTTTCCGCAGCCGCAGCGAATCGGGCAACCCTCGCCTGCTCGGCGACATCATCAATTCCAATCCCCAGTACGTCGGCCAGACGGATTTTGGCTACCGGCTGCTGCCAGGCGCCGAGGGCCTCAGTTACGCCGCTTTTCGCGCATCACCCGGGTATTCGAGCAGGCCCGACGTCATCTACGTGGGCGCCAACAGCGGCATGCTGCACGGCTTCAACGCCGCCACCGGCGTGGAAATGTTCGCCTACATGCCCAGCGAGCTGCTGCTGCCCGAACCCGCGCGTGATCACGCCCCAGTCTCCCGCCTGATGGCAGACGACTACGCGCATCGCTATTTCATGGACGGCACACCAATCATCCGCGACGCCTTCGTCAACGGCGCGTGGCGGACCGTGCTGGTCGGCACCATGGGCGCCGGTGGGCGCACCGTGTTCGCCCTCGATGTCACCGATCCTTCCAATCCCTCGGTGCTCTGGGAGTTCACCCATCCCGAACTCGGCTACAAGGTGGGTCAGCCGGCGATGACGAAACTGCGCAACGGGCAATGGGGGGCGATCTTTGGCAACGGCTACAACTCGGCCAGCAATACCTCGTCCCTGTTCGTGGTCAATCTCGATGACGGTTCACTTATTCAGCACATCGATACCGGCATCGGCAGCGGTGGCGACCCCAACGGCATGGCGGCCCCCGCGGTCACGGACTATCAGTTCAGCGATCTGCAGGCCACCCGGGTGTACGCCGGTGACCTGCATGGCAATCTCTGGCGCGTCGAAGTCGCCTCGACCGACGCATCCGACTGGTCGGCACCCGCCTCGCGACGCGTGCTGTTCTCGGCCGTCAACGACGATGGCGATCGTCAGCCCATCACCGTCAGGCCGGCGCTGGCGCTGCTGCCGGGCAACAGCGACAAGGTGGTCGTGGCCTTCGGCACGGGCAGCTATTTCCAGGACGAAGATGCCCTTGTCGTCGGCGCACCCACGCAGTCCCTCTACGGCATCTTCGATGACAATACGATCGTGGGTGATCGTGACGATCTGCTAGAACAGGAAATCGAAGAACAGGTGACCGAGACGTTCATTACGCCGGATGGACCACGCGACTTCGATCTGCGCATCCTCTCGAACGATACCATCGACCTGGTCGACCACCGCGGCTGGTACATCGATCTGACCTACGGCGGCGACAACCAGGCCGAGCGGGTCATCAGCGCGGCCACGTTCCCGTCGGGTCGTACGGCCGAGCGTATCCGCTTCACCACGCTGATTCCTGACAACGATCCCTGCGGCACAGGCCGTCGCGGCTACCTGATGGATATCGACCTGTTCACCGGCGGTCGCTTCGATGTGCCGGTGTTCGACCTCACCGGCGATGGCGTCATCGATGACGCGGACCTGAAAGACGGTCTGCCACCCAGCGGCGTAGGCTTCGGTGCGGGCGAGTTGCCGACCACCATCCGTCGTCGCGACGTGAACCTCGAGGGCATCTACACCGGCGAGGGTGAAAACATCGATGGCCTCACCGGCGATGTCGTCGAGGGCCGGCAGTCATGGCGCCAGCTGCGCTGATGGTGTGCGCAGGCAACGCTGATAGCTGGCGTCGATCGCACAGTTGAGGAGTTTACGGATATGAAAACTGATCCACGGCGCGCGAAGGGCATAACGCTCATCGAGTTGATGATCGTCGTGGTCATCGTGGGCATCCTCGTTGCAATCGCGTTTCCCTCGTATACGGAAAACGTCAACAGCGGTCGGCGTGCCGATGGCCAGGGGGCGCTGGTGAACACCGCTCAGCGCCTGGAGCGCTGCTTCACGCAGTTCAACAGTTATGCTGCCGCCGGTGGCTGCGGCATCGTGTTTCCGATTGCCTCGCCCGAAGGGTTCTACCAGATCACCGCCCCCGCAAGGACGGCTACCACTTTCACGCTGCTGGCCACCCCTCAGGGCCCTCAGGTCAACGATACCCGGTGCGCCAACCTCAGCCTGACGCACACCGGTGTGCGGGCCGCCAGCGGCACCGTTCCGGGGCGCTGCTGGTAGGAGAGCACGCGGACCGGGACCGGCAGCAGCAGCGTCAGAGTCGAGTCTGCTTCAATCCGTCGCGTTCTGGACGCGCGCCACACGCCTGATCGGCCGCCCCGCCTCATCCGGCCACGGCAATGCCGGCTGCCCGGCGTTCAGGCGATCCAGTGCTGCGAGCACGTCGTGGGGCATCGGCACCACGCGCCGGTGCGCCAGGCTCACGTGCAGATTCATCCACTCACAGGTGGCGGCCAGGTAGCCCTGTTGTGCGTGGTACATGCGATAGAAGTGATGGATGCGCTTGGCGTCGTAGCCCAGGATCTGCACGGTGAACAGCATTTCATCGCCAAGCTTCATCTCGCGCTGATAGGTGGTGTGGGATTCGGCGGCGAATGTGGAACAGCCCGTGCGGCTGCGGTAGTCGTCATCAAAGCCCAACCGATCCCACACGGCATCGATCGCCAGATCGAAGGCCAGCACGAAGTAGGCGACGTTCATGTGACCGTTGTAGTCGATCCACTCGGGACGCACGACTTCGCGATGGATCACAGGCAGGCCATCAGGCATGGTAGCGGCAGTCATGAGTGTCACTCGTTCGCGAACAGTGCGACTTCGACGCTGCCGTCTGCGCGCGCTACGCCACGCGCCATCCCGGCGGTATTGAACGGCATGCTGACATTGCCCTCCCGGTCCAGGGCGATCACACCGCCGTCGCCGCCCATGGCCGGAATCCGTTCGAGCACGACGTGGCGGGCCGCAGTGTCCAGGGATTCATCGAGGTACCCGAGGCGCGCGCAGATGTCGTAGGCCGCGACGGCGCGGATGTAGTACTCACCCCAGCCGGTGGCCGACACGGCGCATCGCTGATCGGCCCAGGTCCCGGCGCCGATGATCGGTGAGTCGCCGATACGGCCCCAGCGCTTGTTCGTCATGCCGCCGGTAGAGGTTGCCGCAGCCAGCACGCCGTTGCTGTCCACAGCGACTGCGCCGACCGTTCCGCGGGCAGGCACGGGCACGACCGAGCTTGCGGTGTCCTGGCGCAGCGTCTCCAGCGCGCGTCTGCGCCGTTCGGTGTGGAACCACTCCAGGGGCATGAAGACAAGGCCGGCATCGCGTGCAAACGCCTCGGCTCCCCTGCCCGAGAGCATCACATGGGGCGAGCGCTCCATGACCGCGCGCGCTGCCAGCACCGGGTTGCGAATCCCCTGCACACCGGCCACGGCACCCGCGGCACCGGTGGTGCCGAGCATGATCGACGCGTCGAGTTCGTTTTGCGCCTCTGCGGTGAACACCGCACCGCGGCCGGCATTGAAGTGCGGAGAATCCTCCAGGCGTCGCACTGCCTCGGTGACGGCATCCAGGCTGCTGCCGCCCTCGGCGAGGATTCTTCCCGCGGCTTCGAGCGCGCCAGCGAGGTCTGCGCGCATGCCCGCTTCGTCCTCGGGCTCGTAGGTGCCGGGGGTGACTGCGCCGGCCCCGCCGTGCACCACGACGACCCAGTCAGACGCAGTGGCTTCATGCTTTGGGCTGCCTGCTGCATGCAGCGCCGGCGAACCGGCCCCCAACAGGAGCGCCACCAGGCCTGCGGCCCCTGCGATCCTCGTTGTCATGTTCATCGTGTCTCCAACAGATGCCGGCAGGTGAGCGTATTGTGCCATGCCGGCCGGTGCAGGCTGCGCGCCGGACCGGGCCGGCAGGCGTGTACTGATACGCGAATTCCTCCACAATAGCGGCCCGATCCTGCCTGCACGTCGCGGTGACCCTTGACCGAACTGGCCTCCGACCGCCCCGCCCCGCGCTCGCTGCGACCACTGCGCACGCTGCTGCCCTATCTGCGGCCGTACCGCTGGACGCTCGCTTTCGCCATGGCCGCGCTGCTCGTCGCCTCGGCAGCAATGCTCTCGCTGCCGGTGGCGCTGCGCCACCTGATCGACCAGGGGCTTGCAGCAAGCAGCGTCGAGACCATCAATCGATACTTCGTCGTCTTCCTGCTGGCCGCCGTCGCCCTGGGCGGATTCTCGGCGCTGCGCTTCTACCTTGTCAGCTGGCTGGGCGAGCGGGTGGTTGCCGATATACGCGATGCCGTCTACCAGCGCGTCATCAGGATGGATCCCGGCTTCTTCGAGGTCACCCGCACCGGCGAGGTGCTCTCGCGCCTGACCACGGACACCACACTGGTCCAGTCGATCGCAGGTGTCACGCTGTCGATTGCACTGCGCTCGAGTCTGAACCTCACCGGCGGGCTGGTGCTGCTGACTCTGACCAGCCCGCGTCTTGCCGGCATCATCGTGTTGACCGTACCGCTGGTCATCGCCCCGCTGATCATCATCGGTCGGCGGGTACGCAAGCTCTCCCGCGCCTCGCAGGATCTCATCGCCGACTCCAGCGGCCTGGCCGGCGAGACGCTCAATGCCATCCAGACGGTGCAGGCCTTCACGCTGGAGGCGTTGCAGGGCAAGCGTTTCCACGACGCTGTCGAGTTGAGCTTCGACACCGCAGTCACGCGCGCACGCCTGCGCGCAGCCCTCACTGCAGCGGGCATCATCATGGTGTTCGGCGCCATCACGCTGGTGCTCTGGCTGGGCGCGCACGCCGTGGTGTCCGGGCAGATGAGCGGCGGGCTGCTCGGCCAGTTTCTGCTCTACGCGATGATTGTGGCGCTCTCGGCAGCGGGCTTGAGCGAAGTCTGGGGCGAGGTGCAGCGCGCGGCGGGTGCCATGGAACGCCTGCAGGAACTGCTCGAGGCGGAACCTGCGATCGCGGCACCCGCCAATCCCCAGCCGCTGCCCTCGCCAAGCAGCGGCGCGATCCGTTACGAGAATGTATCGTTCAACTATGCCTCACGGCCGGAGACGCCGGCACTCACGAAGTTCACACTCGACATTCAGCCTGGCGAGACGGTGGCCTTCGTGGGCCCCTCGGGCGCCGGCAAGACCACGGCGTTTCAGCTGCTGCTGCGTTTCTACCAGCCCGGCACGGGTCGGATTCTCGTCGACGGCGTGGATATTGCGCAGACCGATCCGCGCGACCTGCGCAGTCGCATCGCGCTCGTGCCGCAGGATACCGTGCTCTTCGGTACCAGCGCGCGCGAGAACATCCGCTTCGGACGTCCCGATGCGACCGACGCGGAAGTGGAGGCCGCCGCGCGCGCGGCGGCGGCGCACGAATTCATCGACGTGCTGCCCGAGGGCAACGACACGTTACTGGGC
>JBGTIC010000427.1:0-3115 GCA_041745895.1 Gammaproteobacteria bacterium | reverse complement strand
AGGGTCTGTGAGGCGCGGGGCGAGGCGGGATCGCGGCGGCCGCGTGATGCCCGGAGTCTGATGCGATGGCGCGGGCCTGGCTCAAAGGCAGGCCCCGGTTGCGCGGGGCCCTGCGACTGCTGCTGATCGGGCTTGTGCTCTGGCTGGTGCTGGCAGGTGCCGGTGTGCCCGGACCTGTTGGCATCGCGAGCATCGTGCTGGCACTGTGGGCCGGACTGGCCTTCGGTTCGCTGAACATGTACCCGTGGCGGCCCTGGCAACTGCTCGCTTTTGTGGTGCACTTTCTGCGTGGCTCGCTGCTCGGCGGTGTCGATGTGGCACTGCGCGCGCTGCGGCCAGGCATCCACATCGACCCATGTTTCATCGAGTACCCGTTGCAGATTCCGCCCGGCCAGCCGCGCACGCTGCTGGTGACCGCGATCTCGCTGATGCCGGGCACCCTGACCGCCGAAGTGCGTAAAGACTCGCTGCTCGTTCACCTGCTCAGTCCGCACATGAGCGCAGAGATCGAGGCGCTCGAGTATCGCGTGGCGCAGCTGTTCCGGCTGGACGAGGCCGAGCGGATATCGCCGGCGTGACGGCCGTCGCGCTCGGCATGGCGACATTCCTGCTGCTGAACCTCGCAGCGGGTCTGCTGCGCGTCTATCGCGGGCCCAGCGGTGCCGACCGCATCATTGCCGCGCAACTCTTCGGTACCACGACCGTCGCCATGCTCGCGCTGCTGGCCACCGTCACGGCTCAGCCGGGTCTGTTCGATGTGGCGCTGGTATTCGTGTTGCTGGCGACGGTATTGACTGTGGCTTTCGTGCGCCTGCCCAGTCGCTCACAGGAGCGTGAGCAATGAGCTTTCTGACGGGTGCCGCCGCTCTGCTGTGGGTGCTCGGCGGGTTTTTCTTTCTGTCCGGCACCGTGGGTCTGCTGCGATTTCCCGACACGCTGTCGCGTCTGCATGCCGTGACGAAGGCAGACAATCTGGGCCTTGGACTGATCCTGCTGGGTGTCGCGGTGCATGGGGCCAGTGTGGTGCTCGCCGCCAAATTGCTGTTGATCTGGATGCTGGCGCTGCTGGCGGCAAGTTTCTCTGCGCATCTGGTGGCCCGCAGCCACCTGCGCGACGAGGCCAGCCGCGATGGCTGAGCTGCTCGGCTGGGTCTTCGATGCGCTGCTTGCGCTTGCGCTGCTGCTGCTCGCCGCACGCGTCGTGTTCAGCCCG
This sequence comes from Gammaproteobacteria bacterium, assembly GCA_041745895.1. GTDB lineage: Bacteria > Pseudomonadota > Gammaproteobacteria > Steroidobacterales > PWYM01 > PWYM01. Next base: position 1,902 of record JBGTIC010000427.1, on the reverse strand, counting down.
AGGCTGTTCGAGTCGATCGTGCTGTTCATCGTGTTCGGTCTGCTGATGGCGATCGCCTGGGCACGCCTGGCCGCTCCCCACCTGGCATTGGCTGAAGCGGCGATCGGTGCGGGCATCACCGGAGCGCTGCTGTTGAGCACGTTTCGGGAGCTTGTCATCGGCCGAACGCCGAGTCCCGAGGCACCCAGAGTCCTGGTTTACCGATGGCATGGACTGATGGCGTTACTCGCTGGCGGCCTGTTCGCCGTGCTGGGCTGGGCGCTGTTGTCCATCGACGTGCCCACAGGCCCGGTCGCGGGCGAGCAGGCGATGGCGCTGTTGGCGCGCACCGCGGTCGACGATGCCGTCACCGCTGTGCTGCTCGACTTCCGTGCCTATGACACCCTGCTTGAGATGGGCGTGCTGCTGCTGGCCGTGCTGGGTGCGCGCGCGGCTTTGGGCTCGCAGGGGCCGGCATCGAGCGATGATCTGTGGACCGACGGCGAAGGCGACACGCCGATGGTGGGCGCCCTGGTGGGTATGCTCAGCCCGCTGATCATCATCATGGCAGGCTATCTGTTATGGGCCGGTGCCTACGGCCCCGGGGGCGCGTTTCAGGCCGGCGCCGTGCTCGCAGCGCTGGGCGTGCTGCTGCGGCTGACCGGGCGGATCGTTCCGGCACCGCGCGCGGGTGTGGTCCAGCGGGGCGTTCTGGTGATCGGAATGGGCGTGTTCACGCTGGCGGGTCTGCTGACGCTGGCGACCGGTCGGGCTTTTCTGCAATACCCCGAAAGCCTCGCCTATCCGATGATCCTGCTGATCGAAGTGGCGCTGACCCTGTCGATCGCCTTGCCGCTGGTGCTGCTGTTCAGCGGCTCGGCAGGTATTGCAGCGGGCCGCAGCCAGCACTCGCCGTGAGCCAGCCGGAACTCTTCGTGCTGGTCGCCGCCGTGGTGTTCTCCATCGGAGTGTACGGACTGCTGTCACGACCGCAGCTGGTGCGGCGTATCCTCGCGCTCAACCTGATGGGCAATGGTGTGTTTCTGCTGCTGGTGGCCTTCGCCCGCCGCAATCCCGACACCATCGATCCGGTGCCGCAGGCCATGGTACTCACCGGGATCGTCATTGCCGTGAGCGCGACGGGGTTCGCGCTGGCGATCGTACGACTTCTCTACCGTGAGACCGGAGAGGCTGGCCTGGGCGAGAATCGAGCGCCGTGAACGGAATCACCGCGTTGCCCGGTGCGGGACACCCGGGGCTGGTGCTGCTGGTGTTCATTCCGCTGCTGGGTGCGATTGCAAGTGTAATCCTCGACGCTCGCGTGGCGCGCACGACGGCGGTAATTGCGCTGGCCGGTGTGTTTGCAGCGTTGTGGTCGGTCAGTGTCGAGGTGTCTGCAGCCGGTCGGACGGGGCATCTGCTGGGGGGCTGGGGCGCCCCGGTGGGCATCGAACTGATGGCCGACGGACTGTCACTGGCGATGCTTTGGCTGACCTGGGTCATCGGACTGGCCGTGAGCGCGGTGGCGCCCGCGTCGTTCGCCGGTCGGCCTGAAATGACGCGGCTGTTCTGGCCGCTATGGTTGATGTTGTGGGCGGCGCTGAATGCCACATGGGTGGCCACAGACCTGTTCAATCTCTACATCACGCTGGAGCTGCTCACGCTTGCGGCGGTGGCGCTGGCGATTCTCGGTGGCGGCGCCGCGGCGCTGCGCGCCGGCATGCGGTATCTGCTTTATGCGCTCCTCGGTTCGATGGCCTGGCTGCTCGGGGTCGCGCTGATCTACGCCGGGCACGGGGTACTCGACCTGCATACGCTTGGCGTGAGCCTCCAAGCGGGACCGGCGGTCTGGTTGGCCGCCGCACTGATGAGTGTCGGTCTGATGGCCAAGGCGGCACTCTGGCCCTTGCACGGCTGGTTGCC
>JBGTIC010000426.1:0-3739 GCA_041745895.1 Gammaproteobacteria bacterium | reverse complement strand
CGGTCGCGCTGGCGGCGGGCCTCGCGGCAAGCTGGGGCGTGGCCAATCCGGCGGGCACCGCGTCGAACGCGATGGTTGTCGCTACCGGCCATGTGCCGGTAGCGAGGTTCATAAAGATCGGTGCTGCGGTGGATGCGATGGGCGTGGTGCTGATCGCGCTGGTATGCGCGACTATCGTGCGGGTGATTCTCTGAGCGGCAGTTCGGTGCGATAGACCACCTGCTTCAACGCGAGCCCCGACTGGATGTTGGCAACCCCGGCAATGCGGGTCAGGGTGTCGGCCAGAAAGCGCTCGTAGCTTTCCAGATCCGGGACGACGATGCGCAGCATGTAATCGCTGCTGCCGGTCATCAGGTAGCACTCCATCACCTCCGGACAGCGCTGGATCTGGGTCTCGAACTCCACCAGTGCGGCGCGTTCCTGGCTGCGCAGAGACACGTTGACCACGACGCTGATCGGCAGACCCACCGCGCGCGCATCCACCAGCGCGACATAGCGCTTGAGGATGCCCGTCTGCTCCAGTGCCCGAACACGGCGCAGGCAGGGCGAGGGCGACAGACCAACCCGTTCGGCGAGCTGGGCATTGGTGATGCGGGCATCGTTCTGCAGCTGATGCAGGATCCGATAATCGATCCGGTCCAGCGAAATATCAGCCATAAATCATCTCTCATCGTCTTGAATTTGACCAATTCTGCCAAGAATACGTTATCCCGGGCCATTATTAGCAATCGCCAGCCCCCGCCAGAACCCTAGAATTGGAAGATTCGCACACCGGCTGAGGTCGGCTGAGCGGGCAAGGAGGGCACAGTGGCAGCGCAACTCATCGACGCCCTGGCGCAGGATCGCCAGGAGTGGCTCGATTCCCTGGAATACATCCGCCGCGAGTACGGCGAGGATGGTGTGCGTGCGATCCTGCGCGCCGTACAGGACCATGCGATCGCACGCGGTGTGGTGCTCAGTGAGGCGACGCTGAACACACCCTACATCAACACCATCGCCGCCAGTGATCAGCCGGCCTATCCCGGAGATCTCGAAGTCGAGAAGCGCATCGAGAACGCTCTGCGCTGGAACGCGATGGCCATGGTGCTGCAGGCTCAGGATGCCGGCGCGGGCGTGGGCGGGCACATCGCCACCTACGCCTCGGCGGCAACCCAGTTGGAAGTAGGCTTCAACCATTTCTTCCGGGCCCGCAGTGAAGACTATGGTGGCGACCTGGTGATGCCGCAGCCGCATGCGGCGCCGGGCATCTATGCGCGCGCCTACCTCGAGGGGCGCTTCGATACGCAACGTCTGGCGAGCTTTCGTCGCGAACTCGCCCCTGGCGGCGGCCTGCCGTCGTATCCGCATCCGCGCGCGCTGCCGGCATTCTGGCAGGTGCCCAACGCCTCGATGGGTCTGTCCACGCCAACGGCGATCTACCAGGCGCGCTTTGCCAAGTACCTGGAGAACCGCGGCCTCAAGCCCGCCAATGGCGGCCGGGTGTGGTGTTTCATCGGTGACGGCGAGGCCGATGAACCCGAGGTGCTGGGCACCATCAACATCGCGGCGCGCGAAAAACTCGACAACCTCGTGCTCGTGATCAACTGCAATCTGCAGCGTCTGGACGGACCCGTGCGCGGCAATGGCAAGATCATCCAGGAGCTCGAGCGCAGCTTTCGCGGTGCCGACTGGAACGTCATCAAGGTGATCTGGGGCAGCGGCTGGGACGCTTTGCTGGCCCAGGATCATGACGGTGTGCTGCGCCGGCGTATGGAGGAGGCGCTCGACGGCGACTATCAGTATTACTCGGTGCTGCCAGGCAATGTGCAGCGCGAACACTGGGTGGAGGGCAATCCTGAACTGCAGAAGATGATGAACTCGCTGACCGACGAGGAGATCAGGCGTATCCGTCGTGGTGGCCAGGACCCCAAGAAGATTTTCGCCGCCTACCAGCGCGCGCTCACGGCAAGCGGCAGGCCGACCGTGATCCTGATCAAGACCGTCAAAGGTGAGGGCCTGGGTGCCTCGGCGCAGGGGCGCAATACCGCGCACCAGAAAAAGAACTTCAGCGCTGACGAGCGCCTGGCAGTGGCCCGCGATCTGGGGATTCCGCTGGACGAGGCGGCCGTACGTGCCGCTGCGTTCTACCGTCCTGACGACGACAGTCCGGAGATGGCCTACCTGCAGGCTCGTCGCGAAGCGCTGGGCGGCTACCTGCCGTCGCACCGCGTCGAGTGTGCCGAGCTGCAGGCGCCCACGCTCGAGGAGTTTGAGGAGTTTCTCAGGGGCAGCGATGGACGTGAGGCCTCCACGACAGCGGTTGTCGTAAGGATGCTTGCACGCCTGCTGCGCCATGAGCGTCTGGGCCGCTACATCGTGCCGATCGTTCCTGATGAGGCGCGCACTTTCGGTATGGACGGCCTGTTCAAGGTGGCCGGCATCTACTCTCCGGAAGGCCAGCGCTATACGCCGGTGGATGCCGATACGCTGCTGCCCTATCGCGAGGCGCGCGATGGGCAGATTCTGCAGGAGGGAATCTGTGAGACCGGGGCCATTGCCTCGTTCCTCGCCGCGGGCACTGCGTATGCCGTGCACGGTGTGCCGACGATCCCGTTCTACATCTTCTACTCGATCTTCGGCTTCCAGCGCGTCGGTGACATGATCTGGTCAGCCGCCGACATGCTTTGCCGGGGATTTTTGCTCGGCGGCACGGCGGGACGAACGACGCTCAACGGCGAGGGCCTGCAACACCAGGATGGTCACTCGCATGTACTGGCCAGTACGGTGCCCAACCTGCGCAGCTACGATCCGGCATTCGCCTACGAGCTGGCGGTGATCGTGCGCGATGGCATAGAGGCCATGTATCAGCGCCAGGAACAGGTGTTCTACTACCTGACTGTCTATAACGAGACCTATCCGATGCCGGCGATGCCGGATGGCGTCACCGCGCATGACGTCCTTTCGGGGGCTTACTGTTTCCGAGCAGCGCGGGGTGAGGGCCTGCCGGTGCAGCTTCTGGCCAGTGGCAGCATCATGGTCCAGGCGCTGGCTGCGGTGCCACTGCTGGAGGCGCGCGGCTTCGCCGTGAGTGTTTACAGCGTCACCAGCTACGTCGAGCTTGCCCGCGACGCCGAGGCCTGCGAGCGCGCGCACAGGCTCGATCCGCAGGCGCCGCGTCGTGCACCACGCATCGAGACATTGTTCGAGGGTTGCGAGGGCGCGTTCGTCGCAGTCAGCGATTACATGAAAGCGCTGCCCAACAGCATCGCGCGCTGGATGCCCCCGGGCTACACGGTGCTTGGCACCGATGGCTTCGGTTTGAGCGAGACGCGCGATGCACTTCGTGAATACTTCGAGATCGATGCGGCGCACATTGCGCGCGCAGCTCTGGTGGCGCTGGCCGACCAGGGTCGGCTGGAGGAGACAGCCCTGGCCGAGGCGTTGGCGGCGCTGTCGGCGGCTGCCGACAAGCCCGACCCAATGGCTCGCTGAGTGGAGGCGTACTGATGACACAGACCTGGAGTGTCCCCGAGCTTGGCGACGGTGTAAGCGAGGGGGTGGTGGCACAGCTGCGCGCCGAAATCGGCCAACGGGTCGCTGCCGGCGATACGCTGCTGGAGATCGAGACCGATAAGGTAGTCATGGAAGTCCCGGCCCCGGCCGATGGCGTGATCGACGCCTGGCTGGTGGCGCCTGGTGACACGCTGACGCAAGGCTTCGCGTTCGCCCAGGTCACCGAAGCGGCGGTCGCCGCACCGGC
>JBGTIC010000425.1:0-2683 GCA_041745895.1 Gammaproteobacteria bacterium | reverse complement strand
GAGGCCGGTGCGCTGGATGCGGCCGCGCTGCTCTCCGGCGACGTCGACGATGAACGCTTCGCCACCATCACGGCGCCCCGCGAGTTCGACTTCCCGCGCGATCACGGCGCGCACCCGGAGTATCGCAGCGAATGGTGGTATCTGACCGCGACGCTTCAGGACGCCAGCGGGCGGCGCTTCGGCCTGCAGTACACACTGTTCCGCTTCGCGATGGCACCGGACGAAACCGCTGAGGATCAGCCGGCGGATGACGGCCACGCGCAAGGCTGGCGCAGTCGTCAGGTCTACATGGCGCATCTGGCGATCACGCACGTCCAGGCCGGTGAGCACCGCCACGCAGAGCGGCTGAGCAGGCCGGGCGCGGGCCTGGCCGGTGTCGTCACCGAGCCGTTTTTTTCCGCGTGGATTCAGGATTGGCAGCTGGCCAGCACACAGCAGGCGTTTCTGCCGCTTCGTCTGAGCGCGCATGCCGAATCACTGGGCGCCGAGCTGGACTTCGCCGCGGGCCGCGGGCCGGTGCTACAGGGTGATGCCGGCTACAGCCGCAAGGGTCGCGCGCCGGGCAATGCCAGTCACTACTTCAGCTATACACGCCTGCCCGTAAGCGGCGCACTGAAATGGCAGGGCGAAGCGATCGATGTGACCGGGCTGGCATGGCTGGATCGCGAGTGGGGTAGCAGCGCGCTGGATCCCGATGTGCGGGGTTGGGACTGGCTGTCGCTGCGCCTGCTTGACGGTCGCGACCTGATGGTTTTCCAGCTCCGCCAGGGCGACGGCGGCATCGCGCCATGGAGTGCCGGAACGCTGGTGAATCCGGACGGGACGACGCGACGAATCTCATTCAGGCAGTTTGAGATGAGACCCCGACAGTGGTGGCTCAGTCCGGTCACCCGGCGCAGCTATCCGATCCAGTGGCGGCTGCAAATCCCGGGTGAATCCCTGACCCTGGAGATCACGGCGGTGATTCCCAACCAGGAGATGCGGACCCGCGTGCGCTACTGGGAAGGCCTGGTGGATGCGCGCGACGCGGCAGGAGTCACCGTTGGCGAAGGCTATCTGGAATTGACCGGCTATTAGTAACGGTTGGCGTGCTGTACATATATTGTATAGATTACAGTTATACATATTATTGACAACGGTATGACAGCGGATTAATCTGAAATTGTCGTCGGCCATGTCCCACTCCCCAATTTGGACGACGACACCGGCCCTTCTGGCCCACCGGCAGCACGGACGCTGCTTCAGAAGGGTCTGCACGCGAAGGGATTTGCGTGCATTTGCGGCCAGCCCGTGTGAGCGCCGTCTTAAGTCGCAGACTTTCGATGAGGGCTTAGGCCTCGAACAGGGGCGGGGTTAACTCCCCCGCCCCTTTTTTTGTCGGGGGCTACTACACTTCAGGGCCTTGCTTGCCGCCGAGCCCTTGCATGTTTCGCGCCACTGTATTGATCCCATTGTTGCTGGCCGCGGTGCTGGTGCTGGCCATCTGGCTGTGGACACCGGATCGCCCGATAGAGCAGCTCGAGGCCCGTTACGCCGACGGACCTGAAGACTTCCTCGAACTGGCCGGCACGCGTGTGCATGTGCGCGATACGGGTCCGCGCGGGGCACCGGCGGTCATCCTGCTGCACGGTTTCGGCGCGAGTCTGCACACCTGGGAGCCGTGGGCGCAGGCGCTGGCCGACGAGTTTCGCGTCATCCGCTTCGACCTGCCTGGCGGCGGGCTGTCAGGCCCGGATGCCACCGGCGACTACAGTGATGCGCGAAGCATGGAAATCCTGCACGCACTGCAAACCAGACTCGGCCTTGCGCGTGCAAGCCTGGTCGGCAATTCGCTGGGCGGGCGCATCGCCTGGCGTTTTGCCGCCGAATACCCGGAGCGCGTCGAGCGACTGGTGCTCATCTCGCCCGACGGCTTTGCCAGCCCGGGTTTCGAGTACGGTGTCGCGCCGAAGGTGCCGGGCTGGCTGACAGCGATGCGTTTCGTCCTGCCGCGCGCGGTCCTGCGTGCGAATCTCGCGGTGGCCTATGCGCAGCCGCAGACGCTGACGGCCGAGGCCATCGAGCGCTATCACGACCTGCTGCGGGCGCCCGGCAACCGCCAGGCCCTAATCGATCGCATGGCGCAGGTCGTGCTGGTGCCGCCTGAGCCGCTGCTGCGACGCATCGATGCGCCCGTGCTGCTGCTCTGGGGCGAGCGCGACGGCATGATCCCCATGGCCAATGCGGATGATTACCTGGCCGCATTGCCCGACGCGCGCCTGGTGAGCTTCCCTGAGCTGGGTCACGTGCCCCACGAGGAAGCGCCGGCTCGTGCGCTCGAACCCGTCAGGGCCTTTCTGGCAGCGCGCGATTAAGGTGCCGGCACGAGGTCCAGTCGATGCCGGGTCTCCCCTGGCAACAATGGGCTGGGCCGGCCCTGCGCCCAATCGTCGTGACCGGCACCGTAGAAGGGCGAGAGGGGGTGGCCGCTCTGGCCACCGGGAAAATGGAACAGGCTGCCGGCTTCATTGCCGACGCTGATGACCATCCGTTGTGAGGCGCCGAAGCGTGGGGCGTGCACGCGCGGCATGTGTGCATCTCCGGAGAGCGGGCGTTGCGGCATGTCCAGCCAGCGTCCAAGCCACGGCACGGCCTGGCTCATCGGATGCTGCACCCGGCTGGGGTTGACTTCGCCCCAGGTCGG
>JBGTIC010000424.1:0-2368 GCA_041745895.1 Gammaproteobacteria bacterium | reverse complement strand
AGATGCCGACCAGGACCCAATTCAAGTGGAGAAGGAAATGCGATAAATCGCGTTGACAGTTGAACCCTCATGTAAGGATGAAGCACGCGTCGGCCAGCAGGGCACGCTCACCCGCATCTGAGCCCCGCGCGGCAGTCGCCCACGCGCGCCTCGGGACACCCGCTACACATGGGCCTACATTTTCGGCGCCGTCTGCCCCGAACGCGGAGCCACCGCCGCGCTGGTCATGCCCAACGCCGACACCGCTGCCATGAACGCCCACCTCGCCGAGATTTCCCGCACCGTCGCCGAGGGCGCACATGCCGTTCTCGTGCTCGACGGTGCCGGATGGCATGGCGCCAAGGCTCTGAAGGTGCCCGACAACATCACCCTGCTGCCGCTCCCGCCATACGCCCCGGAGCTCAACCCGATCGAGAACGTCTGGGCCTACCTCCGCGCCAACCGCCTCGCCATCTCCGTGTTCGAAGCCTACGAGGACATCGTGGCACGATGCTGCGACGCCTGGAACTTGTTCGCCAACGACAGCGACACCGTGCGCTCGATTACCACCCGAGAATACGCCAAAGCGGTCAAAGGCTAAGGCCGTTGGTATGAGTTCGAAGGTGATCAGGCAGGTGGGCGATGCGCTGTTGGAGCGAGCGTCCTAGTTGCTCTATCTCCCAACGCCCCCCTCCCAGCCGCCGTGACTGCTTGTTGAGCGGGCATTCCCCAAGTAGCCCGCCGCTTGACGTAAAGATCGCCTGACGAGACCGCCGGATCAAGCGTTTTTCGTTCCGGGCCGTGCCTGGGCTGGCACCGGTAAGCGGTTTCGGGTGGCGGAGGTCAGATGGCGCCGTCATTCTGGGCCTTTTGACGCGTTTTTAGCGCGTTGGGCAGACCTGTGGAGCCGGTTTCCTTTGGTTTGGGGCGGGGTCGCGGTCACGCGCATGATGGAGGCGCTCGCAGTCGGTGGATGGCAGCAAGGATGGCGCGGACCATCGGACCGGTGACGGCCACTTCCGCCAGTTGGAAGGTGATGGCGCGGGCGTGGCGGACGACGCGGGCTCCGGTCTTGATCAGCTTGAGTTGCAGGCTGGTCAGCGACCAGTCGGTCATGGCCTCGGGCAGCTCGATGCAGCGCAGGAAGGTGGCCAGGTTATAGGTCAGCGCGTGCAATTGCAGCCGCACCTCGTTGTCGCGGAACCGACGGCATGACAGTCGCGTCCAGCGGAAGGCGTATTTGCCTTCCTTGATATGCTGCTCGGCGGTGCCGCGCTGGTTGTAGAACCGAACCACCCAGTCCGGCTCCATCGGCAGGTTGGTGACGATGAAGCCCAAGCGGGGGAACAACTCGCCCGGGTGCCATTCGATCTTGGCAATGACGCGGCGCTCCCTGTCCCAGGAGGCCGCCTGATACTGGAAATCCTCGTAGAAGCGTTTGACCTTGGTCTGGGAGGGCCGCCCCACGGGCCGCGTCAGCCGATGCGCAATCTTGTCCTTGAGCACCGTGTTCGCAGGCAGCCGGATGGCATAGAAATAACCTGCCTCTTCGAGGCGCTCATACAGTTCCGGCGTCGCATAGGCGGCGTCGGCCCGAAAGAACCGGCCTCCAAGGTCGCGGCCAGCGTAGCGGGCGATGACGGGGTCGAGGACATCCTGCCATCCGTCAGCGCTGTGGACGTTGCCATTGCGCAGGGCGCAGCGTTCCAGCATGCCGAACTGGTTGAACAGGAAGTTCGGGTGGTAGCAGGTGCAGTCGAAATGGCCGTTCCAGGCGGATCCTTCCTGATCGCCATGGGTGGGGCTGACCGAGCTGTCCATGTCCAGAACGATGAACTTCAGCCCGTTGCGGTCATGAAACCGGTCGATCCATTGCCCGCTCAGGTCGGCCAGCGCCGCCCGGTTCTCAGACAAGGCCAGTGTCTCGGTCTCAAACCGCCCCATCTGCGAGGCCGAAGCCGCCTGCGCATCGACAGCCCTGCCGCCAACAACCTGACGCATGACCGGGTCGAGGGCGAGACGGTCAGCATCGTTGACATCCTCGTATCCGGCCAGCCGCCCGAACACCGACTGCCGAAAAAGCCCGTCGAGCCGGTGGACGGTATTCTTGCCCCGGCGGGTGTCGCACAGCGCCGCTGCCGCCAGATCGGACAGCCCCAGCGCGTCATCGAGTTCGCGCATCACCAAGAGACCACCGTCCGAACTGATCTGCGCGCCCCGGAACTCAAGCCGCACGCGGCGGTCGAAATCGACCCGATCACCCCGATCCGAGTTCGCACCCTCTGGGTGATCCATGAAACCCGTCCTTCGCAGCCATCAACGATATGATTTATAAAGACAAAATCAAGGTCAAGACAGCAAAATCAGCGGGCTACTTGGGGAATGTGGG
>JBGTIC010000423.1:0-6245 GCA_041745895.1 Gammaproteobacteria bacterium | reverse complement strand
GGGGACCGCTGGTCGGCGCGCTCGCGCGAACTCTGGGAGCAGGCCGACGAGGCCATCGCGCAGCGATTCGGCAATATCAGCCTGGCAGAGCTCGTCACCGAGACCGCGCCGGCGCCCGGGGACACGTAAGGCAACGCCAGGCCGTGACGGCCTCGATGCTCCGGCTAGTTGCCGGCCACCATCATGGGCGCCATCAGCACGCTGCCGCAGCGGATCACACCGCGCGTGTCCACATCGCTGCCGGTGGCAAGGATGCCGCTCAACATGTCTCGCAGATTCCCCGCAATCGTGATTTCGCTGACCGGGGCTGCGATCTCGCCGTTCTCTACGCGAAACCCTGCCGCCCCCCGCGAATAGTCGCCGGTCACCATGTTGATGCCCTGGCCCATCAAGTCGGTAATCAACAGGCCGGTGCCCATACGCGCGAGCAGTTCGGCCTGTGCACCCGCGCTGGGGTGCACGAGCAGATTGTGAACACCCCCTGCGTTGCCGGTCGTCGTCAGGCCAAGCTTGCGGGCCGAATAGCTGGACAGCACATAGCCCCGCAGATGCCCGTCCCGGATCAGAGCCCGTTCATGCGTGGCGACGCCTTCGTTGTCATATGCGGCACTGCCGATCGCGCCGGACAACCGTGGCTGCTCATCGATCTGCAGCCAGGCCGGGAAGACCTGCTCGCCAATCGCGTCGAGCAGGAATGAACTGCGCCGATACTGACTGGTGCCGCGTATCGCGGCCACGAAGTGTCCAAACAGCCCGCGTGCGACCTCCGGGGCAAACACCACGGGGCAGACCCCGGTGTCCACGCGCGCTGCACCCAGGCGGCGCACCGTGCGTCTCGCCGCTTCGAGGCCTACGAGATCAGCGTCCTCGAGATTGCGCCAGTCACGATCCGCGGTGTACCAGTAATCGCGCTCCATGCCCTCGGCATTGCTGGCAAGCACGACGCAGGACAACGAGTGATAGCTGCTCGGCGTGGCGGCACAGAAGCCGTGGCTGTTGGCATAGACCCGCACCCCGGCACCGGTGTGCACGCTTGCACCCTCCGAGTTGGTCAGGCGCGCATCACTGGCCAGGGCTGCGGCCTCGCAGCGCTTGGCCATGGCGGCTGCGTCATCGGCGCTGATCTCCCAGGGATGATGAAGATCCAGATCAGGAATGTCGCTGGCCATGAGCGCGGCATCGGCAAGTCCGGCGTACTCGTCGGCCGCGGTATGGGTAGCAATCGAGCAGGCCTTGGCCACCGCTTCGCGCAGTGCGGCCTCAGACAGATCGGCCGTCGAGGCACTGCCCTTTCGCCCGCCCACGTACACGGTGACGCCCAGCGCGCGATCCTGCTGGCGCTCCAGCGTCTCGATCTCGCCGAGCCGTACCGTGACCGACAGCCCCCGCTCGAGACTGATTCCGGCCTCGGCCTGTTCGGCACCCAGGCGGGTCGCCTGCTCGATAGCCGCACGGGCCAGATCCTGCAGTCGTTCTGGCGCTGCCGAAGTACTCATGCCGATTCCTGTCGCGGAAAGCTCCATTCTACGCACAGCGTCCAGCCCGGCGCAGGCACGCGATGAACCCGGTGTATCATGTCGATCTTTGCCGGCAGCCCCATGACCCAGGACACCGACGAGCGGCCCAGCAAGAGCGCCGCCAAGCGCGAGGCCGAAGCGCTGCAGGCACTCGGCGAAAGTCTCATCGATCTGCCGCGACCGGTGCTGGCCCGCCTGCCTTTGCCTGAAGAGCTGCGCAGCGCCGTCGAACTCGCGCGCAACATCAACAGCAACAGCGGACTGCGCCGACAACGCCAGCTGATTGGCAAGCTGATGCGCCGGATCGATGCCGAACCCATCCGCGCAGCGCTCGAGGCCCGCGAGCAGACCCACCGAGCCCGCGTGCAGATCGATCACCGTGCCGAAAACTGGCGGGACGATTTGCTCGAACACGGCGATGCGGCGCTGGAGAAGCTGGTCACGCAGTACCCGATGGCGGATCGCCAGGCACTGCGTCAGCTGCTGCGCTCGGCGACCGGCGATCTGACCCCGCGCACGACCCGCGCGCGACGCGAGCTGTTCCGTACCCTGCGCCGGATGATCGAGGCGGCGTCGTGACGCAGTGCCGTCCCTGCGCACGGGCTGGTAGACTTCGCAAATGAAACCACTGGTCGGCATCATCATGGGCTCGGTCTCGGACTGGGACACCATGCGCGGGGCAAGCGAGACGCTCGAGCAGCTCGGCGTCGCCCATGAGACGCGCGTGGTCTCGGCGCACCGTACGCCCGACCTTCTGTATGAGTACTGCAGTGGTGCACGCGGGCGCGGCCTGAAGGTCATCATTGCCGGTGCCGGAGGTGCTGCACATCTTCCGGGCATGGCCGCAGCCAAAACCTCCCTGCCGGTGCTCGGCGTGCCGGTTCGGTCCAAGGCCCTCAATGGGATCGATTCGCTGCTGTCGATCGCCCAGATGCCTGCCGGCATCCCTGTGGGTACCCTGGCGATCGGCCCTGCCGGGGCAACCAACGCGGCGCTGCTTGCCGTCGCGATTCTCGCAAGTTTCGACGACACCCTGCGCGAAGCGCTGGATGCGTATCGCCGCGCGCAGACCGAGGCGGTGCTGGCCCGACCCGATCCTTCGCGCGTATGAAGATCGGCATCGTCGGCGCGGGCCAGCTCGGCCGTATGCTGGCGCTCTCAGGCCTGGCCCGGGGCGATGAGTTCCTGTTCCTGGATACCGCCGCCGACAGCCCCGGGGCTCAGGTTGCCGGCTCGCTGCTGGGCGGATTCGACGACGCAGAGCAGCTCGCCGCACTCGCGACGCGTTGCGACATCGTTACATTTGATGTCGAGAACCTGCCGCGCGAGTCGGCGGAGATCATCACCCGACACACCGCGTTTCTGCCGCCTGTCGATGCGCTGGCTACCGCCCAGGACCGGCTGAGCGAGAAGTCCCTGTTCGAGACGCTGGGCATCCCGACGGTGGCCTGGCGCAACGTCGAGCGCGCCGACGATCTCGACGCGGCGCTGGAGACCATCGGCCTGCCAGCGGTTCTCAAGACACGTCGGCTGGGCTACGACGGACGCGGGCAGGTATTCGTGCGCCGGCCCGAAGAGCTTTCACCCGCCTGGGAGACACTGGGCGCAGGCCCGATGATTCTCGAGGCCTTCGCACCGTTCGACGAGGAAGTATCGCTGATCGGTGTGCGCAACCGCTCAGGCCAGTGCCGCCACTACCCACTGACCCGTAACGTGCACTGGCAGGGCGTACTCGACTACAGCATCGCTCCGCTCGAGCGCACGGGACTGCAGAGACAGGCCGAAACGTATGTGCAACGTCTGCTCGAGCACTTCGACTATGCCGGCGTCCTGAGCGTCGAGTTTTTCGTCGTCAATGGTCAGCTGCTCGCCAACGAGATGGCGCCACGCGTGCACAACTCCGGTCACTGGACGATCGAGGGTGCAGCCACCTCACAGTTCGAGAACCACCTGCGCGGGATTCTCGACCTGCCACTGGGGAATACCCGTGCCACGGGCCACTCGGCAATGGTCAATTTCCTGGGCACACTGCCGCCACGCGCCGAGGTGCTCGAGATCGAGGGCAGCCACTACCATGCCTACGGCAAGCTGCCGCGACCGCGTCGCAAGATCGGCCACGCCACCATTGTCTGCGCCCAGCGCGGCGACCTGCCGGCGCGCCTGGAGCGTCTGCGCATGCTGGTCGGCCCCCGCGAATAGAGCGCCGGGTGCGCTCTGCGCGCTCGAAACTGCGGCGGCTATCGTTTAATCTGCTCGTTTGACGTCGTATCCAGGCCCCTCATGTACAGCGAGCATTTCAAGCTGATCGAACCGCCGTTCCGGCTCAGTCCGGACCCGCAGTTCCTGTACGCCAGCCGCCAGCACGCGCGCGCCAAGGCCTACATGGATTCGATCATGTGGCTTACGGACGGCTTCGTTGTCATCACCGGAGAAATCGGATCGGGCAAGACCACGCTGATCCAGTCATTCATCTCGGAGTTGCCCGAGGAAGTCGCGCTCGCGCACATCGGGCAGACGCAGGTCTCGCCGACCGAGTTCCTGCAGGCCATTTTAGTGGAATTTGGCTTTCGACCCTTCGAGATGCGCAAGGCTGAGCTGCTCGACACCCTCAACACACATCTGATCGAGCTCTACGGTGCCGGACGCAAGGTGCTGCTGATCATCGACGAGGCACAGAATCTCAGCCTGAAGGTGCTCGAGGAAGTGCGCATGCTCTCGGGCGTGGAGACGCAGAAGGAAAAGGTGCTGCGGATCATTCTCGCCGGACAGCCGGAACTCAAGGACAAGCTGGATTCGCCCCGGCTTGAGCAGCTCGCCCAGCGCGTGCGCCTGCGCTTTCACCTCGGGCCGCTGAGCCGGGATGAGACCCGCGAGTACATCGAGCATCGCCTGCGCATCGCCGGGTCCGGCCAGCGCAGCATATTTCTCGACGACAGCTTCCCGCTGATCTTCCAGCACACGCGCGGTACACCACGACTGGTCAATACCTTGTGCGATACGGCCATGCTGTGCGCGTTCGCCGATGACCGTGAAGTCATCGGCGAGGCGGAGATCAACACCGCGCTGGCTGAACTGCAATGGCATGATCATCCGCCGGTCAAACGCAGTCGACCGGCGTTGTCATCCGTGGATACCGGTGCAGATGACACCGGCAGCTATGCCATGGCACAACTGCGAGTGATGCACGGCGACGAGGAAACCGGCGTCATCGAGTTGCGTGACGGCAGGCTGATCGTGGGCCGCACCCCCGACAACGACATCCAGATCCAGAGCCGATTCATCAGCCGTCACCATGCGCAGATCCTGACCGAGGCAGGCCAGAGTGTGCTCGAAGACCTGAACAGCACCAACGGTGTCTTTCTCGACGGTAATCGCATCAAGCGGCGGCGACTGCGCCATGGCGATCGAATCCAGCTCGGCGAGCACTACCTGATCTACGAGGATCTGCGCAATGCAGAACCCCCGGAGCTGATGGAACCTCGCGACGAGTCGGCGGAATATTCGCGCGACGATGACGGGGACGATCTCGACGCAGGGCCCCGTGCGGCCAAAGGCAGCACTGCCGACTGATCCCGCGTCGTCCTTATCGCAGGCGCTCTTCTTCCAGAACGCCGCGCTGCTGGCGCTGACGGTAGTCGCGACGTTTCAGCCAGACCACCAGCCCGGCGATCAGACACACCAGCCCGACGAGCACACAGATGGTCGGCCACAGCCAGTAATCCAGGTAGCCTGAAGCCGCCAGAACGACCAGCCCCGCCACCATGTAGTAGTAGGGAAGCGCCTCGTAGATCGGCTTGGACAACCACATAGGCAATCT
This sequence comes from Gammaproteobacteria bacterium, assembly GCA_041745895.1. GTDB lineage: Bacteria > Pseudomonadota > Gammaproteobacteria > Steroidobacterales > PWYM01 > PWYM01. The sequence goes on along the minus strand of JBGTIC010000423.1, from coordinate 911 downwards.
CGTCTTCGACCTGGCCTGAGGGGCTGCTGCACCACAGCCCGCCGGGCATCAAACGGCCGATCAATCTAGCACAGCCGAGCGGCCAGCCGAAGAGCCCCCGCTGAAACCCGCCGCTGGAGGCGCGCGTCAGGCGGTGCCACCGACCGTGAGCGCGTCGATGCGCAAGGTCGGCTGCCCAACACCGACCGGCACCGACTGCCCGTCCTTGCCGCAGACCCCGACGCCCTGGTCCAGCGCCAGGTCATTGCCGATCATGCTCACCCGCATCAGCACGTCGGGCCCGTTGCCGATCAGCGTCGCGCCCTTCACCGGGGCACCGAGACGACCGTTTTCGATCAGGTAGGCCTCGGTGGCCGAGAACACGAACTTGCCCGACGTTATGTCAACCTGTCCGCCACCGAAATTGCAGGCATACAGACCCCGCGAAACCGAGGCGATGATCTCCTCGGGATCACGCACGCCTGCGCGCATGTAGGTATTCGTCATGCGTGGCATGGGCAGATGCGCGAAGGACTCGCGACGGCCGTTGCCAGTGCTGGCCTGGCCCATCAGCCGGGCATTGAGCTTGTCCTGCATATAGCCTGCGAGAATGCCGTCCTCGATCAGGACCGTGCAGCTCGACGCGGTACCCTCATCGTCGATGCTCAGCGAGCCGCGACGCTCCGGCAGTGTGCCGTCGTCAACCACGGTACAGCCCGGGGCTGCAACGCGCTGGCCGATCCGGCCACTGAAGGCCGAGGTGCCCTTGCGGTTGAAGTCGCCTTCCAGGCCGTGACCGATCGCCTCATGCAGCAGCACGCCGGGCCAACCGCTGCCCAGCACCACAGGCATCGTCCCGGCGGGTGCTGCAACTGCGTCGAGGTTCAGTGTCGCCTGGCGCACCGCCTCCTGCGCGCACGCCCAGCCGCGAT
>JBGTIC010000422.1:0-3135 GCA_041745895.1 Gammaproteobacteria bacterium | reverse complement strand
GGCCTGTGCCGACATCATCACCGGCCATTGCTCCACCGGCCACCCCACCCCCTGACCCGACCGCCGCCGGCCCTGCTGCAGCCAGCGCGGGTGCCGAGGCATGCTGGAACTTGAGCTGTTCTTCGGAACGACGCTGCGCCTCGATGGCCGCGACATCCTGCTCACTTTGCACACGCACGCGCGAAAGCAGCTTGATGGTGTCCTGCTTCACGGTGTCGAGCATGGTCGTGAACATCTGGAAAGCTTCGCGCTTGTACTCCTGCTTCGGATTGCGTTGTGCAAAGCTGCGTAGGCCGATGCTCTGGCGCAGGTAGTCCATCGCCGCGAGATGCTCCTTCCAGTGGAAGTCGAGCTGCTGGAGCATGATGGCTTTCTCGAAATGCCGGATGACCGGCGCGCCGATCTGCTCCACCTTGTCGTTGTAGATCTTCTCGAGATCTTCGACGACGCGATCGCGCAGCTTTTGCTCATCCAGCGAGGTGTCCTGCTCGATCCATGAGGCGACATCGAGACGCGCACCGTAATCGCGCTCAAGCGCGTGCATCAGGCCTTCCGGATCCCACTGCTCCTCGACGCTTTGGGGCGGGATGTAGGTGCTGATGGTCTCGTTGACCACCTCCACGCGGATCCCCTCGATGGCCGCCGAAATATCGTCGGCCTCCATCAGTTCGGCGCGCTGCGCATAGACCACCTTGCGCTGGTCGTTGGCGACGTCGTCATATTCCAGCAGATTCTTGCGGATGTCGAAGTTGTGCGCCTCGACCTTGCGCTGGGCGCGCTCGATCTGGCGAGAAAGCATCTTGCTCTCGATTGCCTCGCCCTCGCGCATGCCCACGCGGCTGAGCATCGCCTTGGTGCGTTCCGGGTCACCGAAGATGCGCATCAGGTTGTCTTCCATCGACAGATAGAAGCGCGAGGAACCCGGATCGCCCTGACGACCGGAACGGCCGCGCAGCTGGTTGTCGATGCGCCGGGACTCGTGGCGCTCGGTACCGACGATGTGCAGGCCGCCGGCCTCGATCACCTTGGCGTGCCGCTCCTCCCAGTCCTTGCGGACGGGCTCGCTCGGGTTGTTCTCGGATGCCTCGATCGCGGCAAGCTCGGCTTCAAGATTGCCGCCGAGCACGATATCGGTGCCGCGGCCGGCCATGTTGGTGGCGATCGTCACGGCACCGGGGCGACCCGCCTGGGCGATGATCTCGGCCTCGCGCTCGTGCTGCTTGGCATTGAGCACTTCGTGACGGATCTTGCGCTTGGACAGAAAGCCGGAGAGCAGTTCGGAGGCCTCGATCGAGGTCGTGCCCACAAGCACCGGCTGGCCTCGCTCGTTGCAGTCGAGAATATCCTCGACGATGGCCTCGAACTTGTCGCCCTGAGTCAGGTAGACGAGATCCGACATGTCCTTGCGCACCATCGGCTTGTGCGTGGGGATGACCACGACCTCCAGACCATAGATCTGCTGGAACTCGAAGGCCTCGGTATCGGCCGTGCCGGTCATGCCCGAGAGCTTGTCGTACATGCGGAAATAGTTCTGGAAGGTGATCGAGGCAATGGTCTGGTTCTCTTCCTTGATGCGCACGCCTTCCTTGGCCTCGATGGCCTGGTGCAGGCCATCCGACCAGCGTCGTCCCTGCATGGTGCGGCCGGTGAATTCATCGACGATGACGATCTCGCCATCCTTGACGATGTAGTCGACATCCTTGTGAAACAGCGCATGCGCCCGCAGCCCCGCATTGAGGTGATGCATCAGGCGGATGTTGCCGGCGTCGTAAAGACCCTGACCGGTTTCCAGCAGTCCATCGGCCACCAGCAGCGCCTCGACCTTGTCCAGGCCCTCCTCGCTCAGGTTGGCCTGCTTGGACTTCTCATCGACGCCGTAATCGCCTGGGCCGTCTTCTTCTTCCTGAGGCGTGAGCTTCGGGATGAGCTTGTCGATGCGCGCGTAGAGCTCCGAGCTCTCCTCTGATGGCCCGGAGATGATCAGCGGTGTGCGCGCCTCGTCGATGAGGATGGAGTCGACTTCGTCGACGATGGCGAAGGCGAGACTTCGTTGCATGCGATCTTCCTGCTTGAACGCCAGGTTGTCACGCAGGTAGTCGAAACCGTACTCGTTGTTCGTGCCGTAGACGATGTCGCAGGCATAGGCAGCGCGCTTTTCATCCGAGGCCTGACCGCTGCGGATCACGCCCACGCTCAAGCCCAGGATGCGGTACACCGGTCCCATCCAGTCGGCGTCACGCTTGGCCAGATAGTCGTTGACGGTGATGGCGTGCACACTCTCACCGGTCAATGCGTTCAGATAGGCCGGCAGGGTGGCCACCAGCGTCTTGCCCTCGCCAGTGCGCATCTCCGCGATATTGCCCTCGTTGAGCACCATCCCGCCGATCAGCTGCACGTCGAAATGCCGCATGCCCAGCGTGCGCCGGGCCGCCTCGCGGACCACCGCGAAGGCCTCCGGGATCAGCGCGTCGAGATCCCCGCTCTGCGCATAGCGCTGGCGAAACTCCCCGGTTTTTGCCGCCAGGGCCTCGTCGGAGAGAACCTTGTACTCCTCCTCCAACCCGTTGGCGCGCTGGACATTCTTGCGGTATTTGCGGATCAGGCGCTCATTGCGGCTGCCGAACAGGTTGGTCAGAAAATTGGCCAAGGTGTGCTCTTCCCGGATGACTGGCGGGCGCTATGCGACGCAGAATTGCCGGCACCTGGCCGGCCACGTGACTGCCCGGACGCTTTCCGCGCCGTTAGGTAAAACGACTATTGTATGGGGAACGACCGCGCGGCGGAACCGAGGTTCCTTTCAGGCGCGCTCACCGGGGTCTCAGCGCCGTGCCTGGATATAGGGAAGCGGGTCGACCTGACGGCCGTCTCGCAGCACCTCGAAATGCAGATGTGGCGCCGTGGCGCGGCCGGTCGAGCCCATGGTGGCAATCGTCTGCCCCTTGCGCACGGTGTCGCCGACCTGGACGAGGTTGTCCTTGTTATGGGCGTAGCGGGTCACGTAGCTGTTGCCGTGGTTGATTTCGACCATCCGGCCGTAGCCGTAGCGGCTGCCGGCGAAGATGACGACACCGTCGCCGGCGCTCAGGACCTCGGTGCCGGGCCGCCCGGCGAAGTCCACACCGCGGTGCACGGCCG
>JBGTIC010000421.1:0-1566 GCA_041745895.1 Gammaproteobacteria bacterium | reverse complement strand
GGCTGGCACGCCAGCGCGGCTGCGCAGGCGGACGAATCCGGCGAGCCTTCCGGGGCGCCGCCGGCGCTGGTACCAGTGGACATCGAGGCGCTCCCGTCGATCTCGCGCGTCCACGATGCCACCGATACCAGGGCAGGGGCGCCTGCCCAAGCCGATGCCGACGCCAACGCCGATGCAATCCTGCTGCCTGTGCCTGTTCCCGGTAGCAACCAGCCCTTCGTCCAGACCTGGGAACGCCTGGACGTCGATGAAGATCTCCCGGAGCAATATGTCCCGGAACCTGACGGCACGCTGAGGCTGCTGGGCGCAAGTGTCGCCCCTGGCAGCACACGCCGGCTGTCGTGGTCATCGTCTGACCTGTTCGAGGGACTCTCGACCACCACACCGGTACTGGTCGTCAATGGCGCCCGGCCGGGACCCACCCTGTGCCTCACGGCCGCGGTGCATGGCGACGAACTCAACGGCATAGAGATGGTGCGCCGGGTGGTGCACGACCTGAACCCGGCGGAGCTGACCGGTGCCGTCATCGGTGTGCCGGTGGTCAACCTGCACGGATTTCGACGGGGCTCGCGCTACCTGCCCGACAGGCGCGATCTGAACCGCTACTTCCCCGGCAATCCAAACGGCAGCTCGGCCTCGCGCATCGCTTATGCGTTCTTCACCGAAGTGGTCGTGCACTGCAACGCGCTCGTCGACCTGCATACCGGATCATTTCATCGCACGAACATGCCACAGCTGCGCGCCGACCTCGGGGATCCCAGGGTGATCGACCTCACCGGCGGCTTCGGCAACCTGGTCGTCGTGCACAGCCGCGCTGCCGTGGGCACGCTGCGTCGCGCGGCAGCCGACATCGGCATCCCGGCGGTGACCATGGAGGCGGGAGAGCCGATGCGTCTGCAGCCCGAGGAAGTAGATCACGGCGTGCAGGGCATACGCGGTCTGCTCAACAGCATGAACATGGTGCAGAGCCGGCGGCTTTTCGCCCAGCGGCCCGCGGTCTATTACAGCTCACGCTGGGTGCGCGCTGATCATGGCGGCATGCTGCTGGCCAGCGTGCAACCTGGCGATACCGTGCGCAGCGGCCAGGAACTGGGCACCGTCACCGACCCTGTGACCAACCGCGTCGTACGCATCGTCGCGCCCAGCGACGGGCGCGTGATCGGCATGGCCCTGAACCAGGTCGTGATGCCGGGTTTCGCGGCCTTCCATCTCGGACTCAACGACCGCGAACCCGGAGGCTTTTCCCGCCCTACCGATGATGCTGAACTCGCCCTTCAACGCATCAACGGCCTGTGGACCCATGGGGCCGACCCCGACGAGGGCTATATGGGCAGTGGCGACAGCGAGGCCGAACCCGCCCCTCCCGACGATCCCGACGGCGACAACTAGCGCCTTTGGATCAGCGTCGCTCGCGCAAGGCGGCGATACGCTCCTCCAGAGGCGGATGCGACATGAACAGCCGGCGCATGCCGGTGGGCACGCCCCCGCGAATCCCGAAGGCGGCGATCGCCTCGGGCAGCTGCGAGGGCTGCTGCTGCCAGCTCTTCAGGCGCTCGAGGGCCGCGG
>JBGTIC010000420.1:0-3263 GCA_041745895.1 Gammaproteobacteria bacterium | reverse complement strand
CTGAACATGCGCAATTGCCGAAGGGCCGTCGCGGCCGGCCACGGTTGCCACGCAGGGCCTGGCACGCGATGATGGGCGGCGAGAAAACGGGCCGGGCACGGGGCCGGGCACGACGATGCGGGGAGCAACAGGACACATGGTTACACGAGTGCCGATGAACACGATTTTCTGCGTGATCGATCCGACCACGACCGAGCAGCGTGCGTTGAAACGCGCCGGCCAGATCGCCAAACAGGCGAACGTGGCATTGCACGTCTACGTGTGTGTTGCCGGACGCGAAAACATTCCTGCCGAGGATCGCAATGAGGCCCGCGCGGCGCAGATCGCCCGCCATGAGGCATGGCTGCGCGAACTTGTGCGCCCGTTACAGGACGACGGACTCAAGATCACCACCGAGGTCGACAGTCATGATGACTGGCGGGCGGCGATCGCGCCTGCAGCACGCCGTGCCAAGGCCGATCTGATCGTCAAATCCAGCTACCGTCGCACCGCCATCCAGCGCCGCCTGCTCAAGACCTCGGACTGGACACTGCTGCGCAGTGCCGAGTGTCCGGTACTGTTCGTCAAGACCGACCGCGTCACGCCCATGGACAAGGTGCTGGCTGCCGTGAATATCGCCGCCGAAGATGCCGACCATCAGGCCCTCAACGACATGGTCGTGGACTTCGCCACCGCCGTCGCAAAGAACACCGGTGCCGAACTCCACGCCGTGAATGCCTATTCGGGCTCGCTGAATTTCGTTCACCCGCCGGACCTGGCCAAGCGCGTAGCCATCGAGCGCAACCGCGCCCACGTTGGCGATGCGGCGCCCGAACAACTGGTCGCGGAGGTGGCCGCAAAGCTCGGTGCACCACTGGTCGTGATCGGCTCGCTGGCCCGCAAGGGCATCAGTGGCGCGGTCGTCGGCAATACGGCAGAGCGCATCCTCGATGCGCTCGAAACCGACGTGATCATTCTCATTCGTCCGGGGGCATGAGCCCGGCGGCACGATCGCGGCGCAGCAGATAGAGGCCAAGGCCCACGACGACCGAACTGACGATCGCCACTGCCGCGGCCACGCCCGGGTTCTCGCCATCGGCCAGCGTGTAGGGCAGTGACAGCTGCCCGTAGTACATCGAAAAGTGTACGAGCACGGCCGTCAGAGATGCACCCACAGCTGCGGACAGCGGTACATCCTTGAGGAACATGCCCATCAGGATCGGCATGAAGGCGGCCGAGAAGTAGGCGTACACACCATTCTGGGCGAAGATCCCCACGCTGAGCTTGGGCTCCACGAGCTGCTGCCACGACAGCCAGAACGCCGCCACAGCCAGCAGCACGATCACGAAGCGATTGACCAGGATGCTCAGCCGCAGGTTGCCGGCCTCGAGCATGCCCAGGCGCCTGCCGGCCAGAGGACGGATGATATCGTTGGTGACGGTCGTGGACAGCGACTGGATCAGGCCCTCGAGCGTGGACAGGCCGGCAGAGATCAGGCCCATCACGACCAGCAGGCCGATGAGCACGGGGAATTCACTGACCACATAAGCCGATACGATATTGTCCAGCGGCAGAGGCTGGCCGTTGAACGTCAGGTCCGGGAAGGCCAGGCGCGCGTACAGCCCGACGAAGACCACCGCGAAAAAAATGAACTGCACCGTGCAGCCGGTCGCGAGATAGCGATTGACGTCGCGATCGCTTTTCAGCAGCAGCGACTTGGTGAGGATGTGAGGCTGACAGACGATCGCTACACCAACGATCAGTGCCGCCCCGAACACCTCGAAATGATCGCGGAAGAGGAAACTGTCGGTGTTCGTCGAGGCAATCAGTTGCGGGTCGATCGCCGCCAGGCGATCCATGAAACCGCGCACTCCCTCACTGAAGTGTTCATAGCCCGACCCCAGCAGGATGACGGCGATGACCAGCATCAGCACCGCCTGGATGGCGTTGGTGTAGACCATCGAGTTCGCACCACCAAACATCATGTAGCCGAATACGAAGACGACAATGCCGCTGAGCGCCGCCAGCTCCGAGATATTCAGCGCGGCAGACAACACCTTCGTCAGCCCCACACAGATCAGCACCACGAAGGTGATGAGCAGCAACGACAGGAACGCAAAGAAAATGCCGTAGGCCTGGCTGCCGTAGCGCGTCTGCATCCACTGCGCCATCGACAGCGCCTTGACCGTCGTACCGTGCCGGCGGAATCCCTTGGTGAGCACGACCAGCGAGGCCAGGCTCGCCAGCGGAATCGCCACGGCCATTGCCAGCACCGCGCTCAAGCCATAGAGGGCGACGAAGCCCGGATTGATGATGAAGGTGGCGGCACTGGTCATGGATGCCGCCAGCGACAGACCCACGGCATAGGGCGAGAACAGCAGGCTGCCCAGCGCATAGTCATCGAGGTTGCGCGTGCGCCGGGCGCCGCGGATGACGAAGAACAGGATGGCGCCGGCGTAGGCGGCGACCAGCACCCAGCTTGCCAGGGCCAGCGATGAGGTCGGGGAATCCATCGCCCCAGTATCGGCGATTTTCAACAAACGTTGAAGAAAAATTTGGCTGCCGGAGGCGCATCGGGTCTGCGGCAGCCTCAGCGACGCTCAGTCGCCACGGCTCCACTTGATGCGTGAGGGCACCTCGAGCTCTTCGAACACCGCGACGCGGAAGCTGCCGGCCCCCGCCCGCAGCGGCTTGACCTGGTGCTGATACTCAGGCGAATACCAGAACGCTTTCGCGTGTGCCAGGGACGCAAACCGCGCCATCACCACGGGCTGGTGGTCGGCCCACTCCCCCTCGAAGACCTCCAGCGGCTTGCCGAAGGCGGTGTAGTAGCCATCATGTTTCTCGTAGAGCTTCAACTCCTGCATCGCCCGTGCGTAGTCAGCCATCGGCCCGCGATCTTCGAGATCGGCCAGCACCAGCATGTACACCGGACGGGAATCGGCTTGTGTCATCGTTGTGTCTCCCAGCGTGTGGACGAAAGCTGCATACAATACCCGCTGCGCGCCGAGGACACCGACCCATGAACGCGACACCCGACCTCTCTGCCATCTCGCCACCGGCCGGCGTGCTGCGACGCCTCGCGGCGATGTGCTACGACACTCTGCTGGTGGCGGCCGTGCTGATGACGGTGACGCTGCTGGCGATGCTGCCGGGCGGACCCGACAGCCTCGTCCCCGCCCCGCTGTGGTATCCGCTGGCGCTGCTGGCCAGCTGGTTCGTATTCTTCGGCTGGTTCTGGACGCATTCGGGCGCCACGCTGGGCATGCGCGCCTGGCACCTGC
>JBGTIC010000419.1:0-19697 GCA_041745895.1 Gammaproteobacteria bacterium | reverse complement strand
CAACAACCGTCGTCTGCTGAGTTACATCGGGCATGTCCCGCCGGCCGAAGCCGAGGCGGCTTACTATGCACAAGCCAATGAGCTCGCCATGGTGGCGTGACTCAAACCAAAAAGCCTCCGGAGAAGCCGGGGCGATTCAATTTAGCTATGGGAATTAGTCTTCTAAGCTGTGCCATCGGGTAGTTCTCTGATTGAAAAGGAGCTGCTTCAGGCGCTGGCCGATGAAGCGTCCAACGCACGAGTAAGCTCCACGGCGTTCCCGTCGCACACCGATACCTCGTTGCTTGCAAGCCTCTGGCAGAAGGCCATCCGCAGGGGTCACGACGGCTGGGCCATGGCCGCGGCCCTTGAGCTACAGCATCGGGATCACGATTACGTATGGCGCCGCATCCGGGTCATTGCCCTTGAGGAAGTCTCGGTTGCCAACCTACCCCTCGTCGCACAAGTACTCGCAATCGCTGGGAAACGCGTTCTACGGGGTCAACTGGGCGACCGACTCCTCATCTCCCACCTGACCAAAGAACTCACGCGATCCCGTAAATGTCGGACGCCATGCGACATCGCGTCATGGCTGGAACCGATGGACGGCAAGACCGAGGAGACGGCCTTGCCTGGGCGGGATCGAGAGTTTGCAGGCGGCGACCTCTCGCTGATTCGACGCTCAGCACATGCATGGCGCGACGCGGTGCCACTCTCCATGCGCGTGGACGGGAAATGGGTTGCCTCTGGCAAAGGAAGTCGAGTGCGTCGGGAGGCCTTTCTGAAGTGGGTGGATGCATCGCCCATCCTTCGGTTCGTGGTTGAGCGCGGCGGGAGCAGCTATGCACTTAACGCCCTTTGCGTGCCTGCCGATCAGTTAAGAACCTTGCACAGCGCACCACGCGTCCCGGCCGTGGCGCACCCCTGCTCGGATGAGTTGATATGGACGACTCCTGCCTATGCGTATTGCATGTACTCCGCGCCAGGCCGCGAGGCGTTGCGTGAGTACCTGCATCACTCTGGGTGGGCAGCGGACCACCGTATCCCAGTAAAGCGAGAGGCGCTCAACGTCCTTGGCAACCTCGTCTTCTATGTCGAGGGTGGCTACTGCGCCGAAATGCTTGAGGTAGCTCACGGCGCGGCCATCGAGCGGGCCTCGGAGCTGGCCTTGCTTGCCCGATTAGGGGTCCGCCCAGACGACGTCCCATCCCTAATGGACTCAGCGCGCAACGCGCTTCCCGATCTGAATGCGGTGCGGCTTCGCATTGCAAGACGCCGATGACAACCAAAGGACCGAGCATGCGTGCCATGACACCCAGACCTCTTGCGGACAGCAGCATCAGTGCCAAAGAGCAGCGACTGATCGCACGAGCTGCGACTGTACTTCAGCGAAGGATGGTGGCGGGCGAGCCGCTCACAGATCCTGAGGCAGCCGCCGATTTCCTCCGCATGCGGCTGGCGTCGCTGGACCGAGAATATTTCTTCCTTCTGCTGCTCGATGTCCGGCATTGCGTTGTCGGTGCGGAAACGGTCTTCATGGGAACGATCGATGGTGCGGAAGTGCATCCGCGGGTCGTGGCGCGGCTGGCTCTCCAGTACAACGCCGCGGCCGTCATCTGCGCGCACAACCACCCGTCGCAGCACCCTGAGCCGTCTGCCGCCGACCGCGCGGTTACGGCTCGTCTCAAGCAGGCCCTGGGCCTCCTCGACATCCGCCTCCTCGATCACTTCGTGGTGACCGCTGGCGGGTGCACGAGCATGGCCTCCCGGGGCTGGGTGTAGTGATGCACAACAGCGCCATGGCTGAGGCCCCGATCCTGCCCTCGACGCCTAATTCGCGGCTAGGTATCGATAATATCCACTTATCGCTATCAAAAACGGCGAACGTCGGCGAAATGTGGCCATCCGGCATTCACTTGCATGCACCCCCAAGGGGCGACGTGGGCATTAGTCGATACCTCGATGCCTGCTGGGCCGCCGCGACGAAGCGGGCCTATGCCGCGGACATGCGGGATTTCCTGCATTGGGGCGGAGAACTGCCGGCCTCGGCGGAGTCGGTGGCTCGCTACCTTGCAGACCGCGCCTCCCGGCTGTCCCCCGCGACCTTGGCCCGGCGGCTGGCCGGCATCCGGTCCGCGCATGCGGTCGCGGGTTATCCCGACCCGACCAGGAATCCGCTGGTCGGGATGGTGCTCAAGGGAATTCGCCGGACGCACGGCGTCGCACAGCGGCGGGCGCTTCCGCTTGATCCCCGAACGATGAGGCTGGCATGGAGTCGATCCGATGACCTGCGCGGGAAACGGGACAGGGCGCTGGTTCTGCTCGGGTTCTACGGAGCCTTCCGCCGCTCTGAACTGGTGAGCCTGGATGTTCAATCCCTGTCGTGGTCCGAGCGTGGGCTGACGCTACGCCTGGAGAAGTCCAAGACGGATCAGGTTCAGGCATCGCGGCTTGTAGCCGTCCCGTGGGCGCGGGACATGCCCTGTGCATGCCGGGCGGTGAAGGAATGGCTGGCGGCCAGCGAGATCGCAGCGGGTGCCCTGTTCCGGTCCATTGAACGGCCGGGTCGGCTGGGAGATCGCCTGAATCCGCAGTCGGTCAACTCGATCGTCAAGAGATTGGCTCGCTTAGAGGGGTTGCCGGTGAACTCCGTATCCGGGCACAGCTTGAGGGCTGGGTTCGTGACAGCCGCGGTGGAAGCGGGGACCAGCCTTGCCCTCATCCAGAGGCGAACTGGACATGCCTCGTTAGATACGCTGGCCAAGTACATCCGTGCCATCGACCCATTCGGGGGGAGCGCCAAATACGGGCTATGAGTCGGATACGTTTCCTGGTGTTAGTGGAGCGCCGCGGGGCTTTTGGATTCAAGGAGTTAGGGTAAAGTAAAGCCAAATGTCGGCGTGTCGACCTGGTGTGGGGACCAGGGACTTCCATGAAAATCATCCGAAATGCTGGTAACGAGCGCGTAATTGATCTGGTTCGCCCCCACCTTAACCAGGGACACCGCCTAGACGCTGTCACGCCCGCGTTGTCCGTTTTCGCCTTCGCCGAATTGATGGCGGAGGCAACCCGACTGGACAAGGCGAGGCTGCTACTGCCTCAGGAGGGTGCCGACCTTGCGATATTGGGAAGTGAAGCTGATCGTGCCTCCCGGAACCAGCTTCGGACCCGGTGGCTGGCGAAGTGTTTTGCCAACTGGCTTACAGACAAGGCTCAGGTCCGGAGAGCGGTGGGAGCCGTCCCTCAGGCGGCCTTGGTGCTGCGCGATCCGCAGGACCACCCGGAACAAGTCGTGCTGGGGTCGTTCGCGTTCACCACGGAAGGATTGGGCACGACCCCGGGCAACCCACTCAGCCTGGTCCAGGTTTCAGAGACGCTGGAGGAAAGCCAGCTCCTGAGCCAGTGGTTCGACGTTCAATGGGCCTCTCTCCAGGCGCAGCCCGAGGCCAAGCAGCGGTTGGTCGATTCCTTCGAATCGATTGCCGCACACCAAGATCCGGCTTCGGTCTACGCGCTAATACTCCACCAGCTCTTCGCTGAGCAGGGGGATCAGCTGGACGAGGATCGGATAATCAAGTCGGCGACCGGTATCCGCAACACGGTCACATGGAAGAAGCTCTTCAAGTTCCAGCGCGACGGCGTGGTTGGAGCGATCGACAAGCTGGAACGATTCGGCGGCTGCATCATTGCCGATAGCGTTGGCCTGGGTAAGACTTTCGAGGCCCTGGCGGTCATCAAGTATCACGAGCTGCGAAACGACCGAGTTCTCGTCCTGTGCCCCAAGCGCCTGCGCGACAACTGGACGCTCTACAAAGGCAACGACCGTCGCAACGTCCTTGCCGCCGATCGCTTCAACTACGATGTCCTGAACCACACTGACCTGTCCCGCGATGGTGGCCTGTCGGGCGACATCAACTTGGCGCACGTGAACTGGGGCAATTACGACCTGGTAGTAATCGACGAGTCGCATAACTTCCGCAATAAGAGCACCCACAAGGATCGCGAGTCCCGCTATCACCGCCTGATGCGCCGGATAATCCGGGACGGGGTGAAGACGCGCGTATTGATGCTATCGGCTACCCCCGTTAACAACCGGCTGGCAGACCTGCGCAACCAAATTGCCTTCGCGACCGAAGGCGATGACATGGCATTAGTCGACCATGGCATCGCCAGCATCGAGGCCACTACACGCAAGGCCCAGACTCAGTTTAATCGTTGGCTCGACCTAGCTGACGGCGACCGGACGCCGGCGCGACTTATAGAGATGCTTGGCTTCGACTACTTCACTCTGCTCGATCACCTCACGATTGCCCGGTCCCGCAAGCACATCGAAAAGTACTATGGCACCGCGGAAACCGGTAAATTTCCGACCCGGCTCAAGCCAATAAACATCAAGCCCGATGTCGATCGCGCCGGTCAGTTTCGGTCTATCCGCGAGATCAATGATGAGATCCGACGTCTGAATCTGGCGGCCTATGCGCCATTGCGATACGTCCTGCCCCACAAGCAGGCGGCATACGACGAAAAGTACAGCACTGAAGTGCGCGGCGGCGAGGGCTTCTTTCGGCAGGCAGACCGTGAAGAGAGCCTGATCCACCTGTTGCGGGTGAATGTGCTGAAGCGCATGGAAAGCGCGGTGTCGTCGTTCAGTCTGACCGTCGAGCGCCAACTCAAGGATGTCGAGGCGACTCTGAAACGCGTTGAGGCGAGAGCGGGCGAAATCGAGGAAATCGACATCGCAGACGTGGACATCGATGATCCGGCCTTCGAAAGCCTGTTGGTCGGCAAGCGCATCAAGGTACTTCTGGGCGACGTAGACCTTATTCGCTGGCGCCAAGACCTAATCGAAGACCGCAATCGTCTCGCGACCTTGTTGTCCGCGGCGCGCCAAGTCGATGCGAGTCGCGACGCTAAACTCAACGCCTTGCGCGAAACTATCGCCGAAAAGTGCCAGCGCCCGATCAATTTGGGCAATCGCAAGGTCATCGTCTTCACGGCCTTTGCTGACACGGCCCACTACTTGTACGAGAACCTCGCGCTATGGGCTAAGGAGAGCCTAGGCATCGACACCGCCTTGGTAACAGGCTCCGGTCGCAACCAGACTACGTTGCCCCGTCTCGGAAAGGATCTTGGCACGATACTAACGGCATTCTCTCCGCGCTCGAAGGAGCGCCCGGAGGAACTCGCGAACGAAGGCGAGCTGGATTTGCTGATTGCGACGGACTGCATCTCGGAGGGCCAGAATCTCCAGGACTGCGACTGGCTGGTCAACTACGACATCCACTGGAACCCGGTGCGCATCATCCAGCGTTTTGGCCGCATCGACCGTATTGGCTCGCCCAACGCGCAGATTCAGCTGGTCAACTTCTGGCCCAACATGGAGCTAGACGAGTACATCAATCTCGAACAGCGCGTCAGCGGTAAGATGGTGCTGCTCGACATCTCCGCCGCAGGTGAGGAGAACCTGATCCAAGCGGACTCCGGCGACCCCATGAACGACCTGGAGTATCGCCGAAAGCAACTGCTGAAGCTGCAGGATGCGGTGATCGACATGGAGGACTTGTCCAGCGGCGTGTCCATCACGGACCTGACCCTGACGGATTTCCGCATCGACCTGGCTGAATTTTTGAAGGCGCATCCGGGCAAGCTCGAAAGGTTGCCTCTCGGCACGATGGCGGTCACCACCAGCGTGGATGCCGACATCCCATCGGGCATCGTCTTCTGCCTGCGAGCCGAAGGCGCAAACGCAGCCAAGGCCATCGACCCCGGCTACCCGCTGGCGCCAAACTATCTGGTACACCTGGGCGATGACGGCACCACGCTGCTGCCGCATACCCAGGCCAAGCGCATCCTCGACCGGCTAAAGCGCCTCGCCCACGGCCGGGAACTTCCCGATGCCGCCGCGTGCGCCCGCTTCGACAAACAGACGCGCAATGGCGAAGACATGCAGGCCGCCCAGCAGCTTCTGGCAGCCGCCATTGCGTCCATTGTCGGCAAGAGCGAAGAGCGCGCCGTGGCTAGCCTGTTCACGCCCGGCGGCACTCATGCACTGCGCGGCGAGTTTGCCGGAAGTGGAGATTTTGAAGTTGTCGCTTGGCTGGCTGTTCTGCCGGAGGCCGATGCGTGACCGTGGAGGCGCTGATCGAAGCCCTGAACCTGCCAGCGCCCGCCCGCGTGGGCCAGCGCGTGCCAAAGAAGCTGCTTCTTGAGAACGGCGCGCCCACTTCCGCCGATAAACGCCTCATCACTGAAGGCATCGAAGCGATCCATTGGCTGGCCGTGCTCAAGCCGGCAACTTGCGGTGTCCCAGAGTTTCGGGACGCTGTGCGCGAGTACCTTGAGATTGCCATCCTGCACGTCACCATTCGTGAACATGCTAGGGAAGCACGACTGATCGAGCTGCTACATCGCGCCGTGCCCTATCCGGCAATGCTGCTGGTCGAGCGCGGACTTGCGGTATCCATGTCTCTGGCC
This sequence comes from Gammaproteobacteria bacterium, assembly GCA_041745895.1. Lineage (GTDB taxonomy): Bacteria > Pseudomonadota > Gammaproteobacteria > Steroidobacterales > PWYM01 > PWYM01. Next base: position 13,244 of record JBGTIC010000419.1, on the reverse strand, counting down.
CACAAGCGGCAGGCGATCAATGAGACTAACAGGGTGGTCTTGGATGGCGACCTCGTGAATGTAACCATGCATAACGCCGGCGGCGACATCCACGAGGCGTTCCTGCATGCGATGGATCTGGTGCTCCAGCCCCGGGCCTCGCTGTATGCGCTCTACCAGGGCTGGCAGGATACGGCACTCGCGTTGCAGGCCGCCCTGCTGACGGGCGTATTTACCCCGCTCGATTGCGCGGAACGCGCGCAGCAGCGTCGCCATGCGCTACGAGTCAGCTTGGCTCTACAGGGCCAGGTCGCCAGCCTACGCAGCGCCGCTGCCAAAGCGTCGCAGATGGCGCGACAGGTAGAACTTAACCTAGAAATACAACGCCTGCAGTCCGAACTGGCCGCGGTGCGCACTCAGCTATGACCCAGGATGTCCACATGAACAAGATTAACCCCACCGACCCCGAAGCCCAGTCCGCCGATCTGGTGGCCGACAACATCGCCCAGCTCAAGGCGCTTTTTCCAGAGTTGATTACTGAGGTCACAGGCGGCGCGGCGATCAACGTCGATGTGCTAAAGCAGCTGGTGGGGGAAGCCACGGTCACTGACGCGGAGGAAAAGTACGGCCTGAACTGGCATGGAAAGCGCCGCGCCCGGCAATTGGCGCTGATGCCAAGCACCGGCACCCTGCGGCCGTGCCCGGAGGATAGTGTGGACTGGGACACCACTCAGAACCTGATGATTGAGGGCGACAATCTGGAAGTGCTGAAGCTGCTCCAGAAGAGCTATGCCGGAAAGGTCAAGCTGATCTACATCGATCCGCCGTACAACACCGGCAAGGACTTCGTCTATCCGGATAACTTCCAGGACAGCATCAAGAACTACATGGAGCTGACAGGGCAGATGGAAGGCGGTCGAAAGATCACCTCCAATACCGAGGCATCAGGCAGATTTCATACAGACTGGCTCAACATGATGTATCCGCGATTGAAGCTGGCGAGGAATCTGCTCGCGGACGATGGCGTCCTGCTTCTGTCTATTGATGACAGCGAAGCAGCAAATATAAAAATTCTGCTCTCCGAGGTGTTTGGAGAAGAGAATTACATCGACACTATTGCGGTGGAGATGTCCACTACATCCGGTCCGAAGACAGTTAACGCGCAACAGGGAACGATTGTAAAGAACGTCGAGTTTGTTCACATCTTCAGGAAGTCCGCTGAATTTGACAAAGTGCCGCACACGCCTTTGCTCGACGGCGTTGAAAACTATGACACGCACTACTCAGCGTGGCTGAATGATGACGGGACCATCGGAACGCTCACAGAGGCAATGCTCAATGACGACAGGGTCTCGCAAGACATCATTAAGTACGACCTGACGGGGCGGAATAGTTTCGGAATTAACAGTTTGAATAAACTGCTTCTTCTTTCTGATGCAGCAAAGTCATTTATTGAAGCCAACCTAAACAAGATTGCTCGTATCGACAGGCCGCCAATGTCTGCATCGGGAAAATCTACGAAAGTAGGCCGATGGGAATCATTTGAAGCTGACCATAGAACCTATTACTTAACGACGCTAAGTAACGGAACCTTGCAGGCTTTGATACCACTGGCGCTAAACTACAGGATGTCAGATGACTACAAGCCGCGATTCGGACGAACTGTAATCAGGGGCGACCTTTGGAAAGGTTTCCACCAAGATATGGGCAATGTCGCAAAGGAAGGTGATGTTGCATATTCCAATGGAAAGAAGCCGACTCGACTAATCAAGCAGCTAATTAAGTGGGCAAACAAGACTGCCGACGGCATCGTCTTAGACTTCTTCGCGGGAAGCGCCACAACGGCGCACGCCGTTCTGCAGCTCAACGCAGAAGATGGAGTAAACAGGCGCTATGTGATGGTGCAACTACCGGAGCCTCTCGATACAAACAATAGCGAGCAAAGATCGTCTGCTGAGTTTTGCGACGAGCTAAAGAAGCCCCGCAACATCGCTGAACTAACCAAAGAGCGGCTGCGGCGTGCTGCCGCCAAGGTCAATACAGACAATCCGGATTGGTTAGGCGACGCCGGCTTCCGCGTCTTCAAGCTAGACCAATCCAACATCCGTATTTGGCAACCAACTGGCAACCTTGAAAGGGACTTAGTCGACAGTATCGAACACATCGTCCCCGGCCGCAGCGAACAGGACGTTCTGACCGAGCTGCTGCTCAAGCTCGGTCTAGACCTCTGCGTGCCTATCAAGAAACATCAGATCGCCGGGAAGACAGTCCACGCCATTGGAGGCGGGGTGCTGATGGCCTGCCTCGATCCGCGCATCGGCAAGGCCGACGCCGAGCCATTAGCATTGGGCATCGTTGAATGGCAACAGGCGCTAGCACCGGTCGGCGACACCACCTGCGTCTTCCGCGACAGCGCCTTCGAGAACGACGAGGCCAAGACCAACCTCGCCGCGATCTTGGAGCAACACGGCATCCATCACGTGCGGAGCCTGTGACATGGACGACCCTATTAGAAAGGTCGACGAATCGTTACGCGAATACTCGCGTGAAGAGCTGGATTCTCTGGGCGGTGTCATCGACTACGCCGAGAAAATGATCTATCGCGATGGTCAGCACCATCCGTATGCCTCGCTGCGTCGGAGCGCCTACGGCAAGACCGTGGTGATTGAGACAGAGAAGCGTGGGCGTCAAACCTTTCGGCTTAGCCAGACGCCAGCGGTGATCACACCCAACACATGCGGCTACGCAACACCCCACTCTCCGATAGGCCGTCTTTGCGGCTATGTTCGTCCAGGAGACAGCGGCGAAAGTGCACTGTGGGGGGAATGGGAGGTCTCCGAAATTCGCCTTTTCGATCGATTCGATGGCGTGCACTTCGAGGAGAACGTCCGGAACTTCCTCCAGATGCAGGTTATCGGTGTTGCGTTAAAGGACTCCGTGACAGATCTGGCGGCACATCTCCGTCAATCCACACGGGCATTTCCAGCATCCCAAGAAGCGGCCGAAGCAGAGCAACTTCCTGCCCATGTCGAAACCGCCACCTTCGTGCTTGCCGACGACGAGGAAGAGGAGGCGGTCAGTCTTGGCGAAATTGATGAGTCCGAGGATGAGCCGGAAGTTCACGCGGTTGCCGCAACCGGCTATTTCGGACTAAGCGAGATCTTCTACGTTAACCGAACGAGGGAACAGGACGAGATCATCGCCCGTTCGCCGGTCGGCGCGATGTTCGTCGAGGGCGTGGCCGGCTCGGGAAAGACCTCCGCAGCGCTTGGCCGCACCAAGATGCTCTGTGACTTCGATGCCAGTACTGTCACGTCGGAAGCCGACTTCCGCGAGGTTCTGGGGGCGGATGCGGCGTATTGGGACGGTAAGTTTGCTGGTCAGTTCTCGCAGGAGAGCAGCGTTGGCTTCGTCCGCACGGGTGAATTGATCCAATACCTGAAAGAAACCTGTAGACGCATTGACTTGCCGAACCTCTCCGTACGTGAGTACAAGGAGTTGCAGGCCCGTTTGCGTGATCACCGCGGACTTGTGGCTGGTGGCGCTGGCAAGTCCTGGGCAGGCAGCGTCAACGAACGCACCTCGATGACCGATACCACGATGGCCTGGCTGCGCGCCGCAGATGCCTCTATGGGTCGGGAGTTGGCCGAACGCTTGCGGGAACTGTTGCCGCGACGTGAAGAGGTGATCGCTGGCTTCGAGGAGAAATACCTGCCCGTAGCTGGCCGCGTCGTGGACAAGGCGCTTGATGTTTACGCGATGGCACTAGATGGGCTCGCTCTCGAACTCGAGCGCAGTGAGGCGGTTAGTTTCCGGCTGGATCGTATTGTGGTCCGCATGCATGAGCGGCTTGCTAAGTTCCGCAAGGAAGTTCTTGGGAAGGACGTGCTTTGGCTGTTCATCAACGAACAGACGTATACCGGCATCCGGGAAACCGACCTCGCCGAGCAGCTGATCGCCGAGCACGTAGAACTTTACGATCGTAACGGCGCACGCTTGGTCTGGATCGACGGGATGGGTCCGGTCGACCATCGGATCGCCTTCGTTGATGCAAACGGAAATGCCCTGGAGTGGAGCGAGGATGTCGCCGGACAGCTGATGGATGGCGGAGCCTTCGTGCGCGACTCTGAGGGGCGGATCGTAAAGGGCCTGGCGACTAGTCTGGATGATCTGTACCTGCGTCTGCTGCCGAACACTGGTGAGAAGGCCTACCGCAACAAGGAGGGGACTCTTGTCTCGCTGAAAGTGGAGCAAGGGCTTGGTCGGGCCAGGATTCCGCTCAAGAAGGAAGAGGTAGAGGAAGATCCGGATCAGGAAGATGGCGATTCTGATTCCGATGCGACGACTGCACCTCGTGTCGTCAAGAAGCGCAGTATCGACTCACGGCTGCGCCCGCTATTGCGCCGCCGCATGCTAGCGCCACTGCGCGACCTTGGCGGGCTGTACGAGGCGGGCTTGGTCAATCATGCGATGTTCTTCCCGGACGCGAAGTTGGTTGGGGAAATCAAGGAGAATTTGCGGGTCAGGAAGTTGACCGAATCCGACATTGACCTGCTGTTATGCCTTTTCCAAATTGCGGGGCGCTCATACAAGGCCAAGCCAATGCAGTTGTCTGAGCCACCGTTCTTCCAGTCGGTGTTCATCGACGAAGTACAGGACTTCACCGAGCAGCAGGTTTTCCTCATGGCGGAGCAAGCCCGTCCGGAGTATCGTGCGGTCACCGTCGTCGGCGACTTAGCGCAGAAACTGCACAACGGCACCACCATAGATGTCAAGGCGTGCTTCCCGCGCGGCAACCTTCAGTACGTCAAGCTGAGCCAGAACCTGCGGCAGGCGGATGCGCCTGGGCTTGCGCTGTTCAGCGCGTGCTTCCGTGCGGTGGCGCATGAGGATGGTGAGATCGATTCACACGTCGTTGACGCTGCAATTGAAGCAGGGCCGTCCATTGTTCGACCAGTTCAGGGCGTTTGCCCGAGCGACGCTGATCTCGATCAACGGATTCTGCACGAACTGGCCAAGCTGGGCGCCAATCAGACTGCTGTGGTGGCGTTCCCCACGCGTGCAAAGGCGGAAGAGGCGTTCAGTCGCTTGCAGGCCGGTCTGACCGAGAAGATGATAACTGCCGAGATCTCCAGTCATGTGGATCTGTCGAAGCGCTTCGTCCGACACTTTGCGACCATTGAGAACACGAAAGGCTTGGAGTTCGATGTCGTCCTTCTTCCAATGCTCGACGACTACGATCTGTCGACCGATCTCGACCGGAATCGCCTCTACGTGGGCATCAGCCGAGCGAAGCAGCGACTGATCTTGCTTTCCCGCCAGAAGGATCTTAATCCCGTTCTCGACAAGATCGTTTCCAACTATCGTGCTCTATTGGGCGCGCCGGCCACCAAGAGCTGACTATGCCCGGCGATCACTACGCCAACGAGGACAAGGCGCGGATGCCTGAATTCCCGGAGCAACCGCAAGGACCTGGACGAGGTTCTATTGCCAAAGCTGCCCTAGGTGTTGGATGCCGGGCATAAGGCGCATGAGATCCAGAACCTGCTCCAGGCCATTCGTCGGGCGGATTTGATTGAGCGCCGCGGTAGAAAAGAATACGTTCGAATGGCTGCTCCAAGGGGCTGAATGGGTTTGCTAGCTGCATCCAGCGACTAGTAAACAGATATGCGGAAAAATGGCATAAGGCATTGATGTATATGTTTACTAAACCCGTAAATTGGCGCCAGATTAGCTAACGGCTAATGGTGGCAGGACCTGATACCCACTATGAAGCTCCACTTCGAAGACAACCTTCCGCACCAGCTCGCCGCGATCGAGGCGGTCTGCGACTTGTTCCGAGGCCAGGAGGTCTGCCGGACCGAGTTCACAGTCACCCAGCGGGGAGCATCGCCGCAGCTGGGCTTGGCGCTCGAGCAGGGCATGGAGGAGTCCGCGCTCGGCATCGCCAATCGCCTGACCCTGCTGGACGATGAGCTGCACGCCAATCTAACTGCCATCCAGCTACGCAACGGCTTGGCGCCCTCCGGCGCCTTGGCGGGCGGCAACTTCACCGTGGAGATGGAGACCGGCACCGGCAAGACCTACGTCTACCTCCGAACAGCCTTCGAGCTGCACAAGCGCTACGGCTTCACTAAGTTCGTAATCGTGGTGCCGTCGGTCGCCATCAAGGAGGGCGTGTACAAATCGCTGCAGATCACTGCCGAGCACTTCCGCGGGCTGTACGCCAATACGCCGTTCGACTACTTCATTTATGACTCGGCCAAACTGGGGCAGGTGCGCAACTTCGCCACTAGCCCGAATATTCAGGTGATGGTGGTGACTGTTGGCGCCATCAACAAGTTTGGTGACGAGGCCGAGGCGGCGCAAGAAGAGTTTGACGAGACCAAGCGTCGCGAAAAGTCGAAGAACGTGATGTATCGCGCGAGAGAGGAAACTGGTGGCGAGAAGCCCATCGACCTGATCCGTGCGACCCGCCCGATACTTATCGTGGATGAACCGCAAAGCGTGGATGGTGGCTTGGAGGGCCGTGGTCGCAAGGCACTGGATCGCATGAACCCGCTGTGCACGCTGCGCTACTCGGCCACCCATGTTGACAAGCACCACATGGTTTATCGCCTGGATGCGATTGACGCCTACGAGCAAAGGCTGGTCAAACAGATCGAAGTGGCGTCCGGCACGGTGGAGGGTGCGAATAACAAGCCCTATGTGCGCTTACTGTCGACAAAGAGTTCGCGCGGTACTGTGAGCGCCGAGGTGGAGCTTGATCTAGATGTTGGAGGCACCGTACGACGCAAGGCAGTGACCGTTATGGACGGCTTTGACCTGGAGCAGGAAACCGGGCGGGCGATGTACCGTGACTGTCGAATTGGAGAGATTCGTGCGGGACGTGGCCAACAAACATTGGAACTGAGGGTGCCCGGCGGAGAGATTTACCTAAAGCCGGGCGAGGCTTGGGGCGACGTGGATCCGCTTGCAATTCAGCGTCAAATGATCAAACGAACCATCAAGGAGCACCTGGACAAAGAAAAGCGTTTGCGTCCCAAGGGCATCAAGGTGCTGTCGCTGTTCTTCATCGACGAGGTGGCCAAGTATCGCGAGTACGACGCGGAAGGCAATCCGCAGAAGGGCGTCTACGCGCAGATATTCGAGGAGGAGTACCGCTACTGGACACGCCACCCGGACTACCAGAGCCTGTTCAAGGAGTTGGACATGGCGCACGCGGTCGAGGATGTACACAACGGCTATTTCTCGGTGGATAAGAAGAAGGTCGGCGGCAAGAGCGTCGAAATGCTCAAGGACACCAACGGCACCACCAAGGCCGATGACGACACCTATAGCCTGATCATGCGCGACAAGGAGCGCTTGCTCGACCTGGCCACACCGCTCAAGTTCATCTTCTCTCACTCTGCCCTGCGCGAAGGTTGGGACAACCCCAACGTGTTCCAGATATGCACCTTGCGCGACATCCGAACCGAGCGCGAGCGCCGGCAATCGATTGGCCGTGGCCTTCGCCTGTGCGTGGACAGGGACGGACAACGTGTACAGGGGTTCGACACCAACACCCTGACGGTGATCGCAAACGAGAGTTACGAAGCTTTCGCGGACGGGTTGCAAAAGGAGCTGGAAGATCCCACGACAGGCATCGGCATCCGATTCGGTGTGGTGGCTCCGGACCAGTTCGCGGCAATCGCGGTCGCGGCGGAGAATGGAAACATGACGCCGTTGGGAGTCGAGCAATCCAGAGTGTTGCGTACTGCATTGCAAGCACAGGGATATCTCACATCTGCCGGCAAGGTCGAAGATGCCTTGCGCACGGCCATAAAGGACGGGACGTTGGCGTTGCCGGAGGCCTTTGAACCACATCGGAATGCAGTGGTGGCGATCCTACGCAAACTGGCCGGGCGACTGCAGATCAAGGATGCGGACAAGCGCCGTGACGCCATCCCAGTGCGCCGCGCCGTGCTTGACAGCCCCGAATTCAAGGCGCTTTGGGATCGAGTCAAGCACCGTACGACCTATCGCGTGCAGTTCGACAACCAAAAGCTGATCGAAGACTGCACAAAAGCGGTTCAGGAAGGTCCGCGCATTGCCAAGGCGCGGCTGCAATGGCGAAAGGCTGGATTGGCGATTGGTCAGGCCGGAGTGCAGGCCACTGAGCTAAAGGGAGCGTCAATTGTTTCTCTGGACGAGACCGACATCGAGCTACCAGACATCCTGACGGATCTACAGGATCGCACCCAGCTCACTCGGCGCTCCATTCAACGCATCCTTGTGGAGAGTCAGCGCCTGGAAGATTTCAAGCGCAACCCCCAGCAGTTTATTGAGCAAACCGCTGAGGCCATCAATCGCTGCAAGCGCCTGGCCTTGGTGGATGGCATTAAGTACCAGCTTATCGGTAACGGCGAGTATTACTCTCAGGAGTTGTTCCAAGAGAACGAACTGCGCGGGTACATCGGTAACATGCTGATGAACACCGGAAAAGCCGTATACGAGCACGTGGTCTACGACTCTGACGTGGAGCTTAGTTTTGCTTCAGAACTGGAAAAGAACGAGGCGATCAAGGTCTACGCCAAGCTCCCCGGCTGGTTCCGGGTGCCGACCCCGCTCGGCAGCTACAACCCGGACTGGGCGGTGCTTGTAGCAGGAGAAGACGGGCTGGAGAGGCTTTATTTCGTGGTCGAAACCAAGGGTGGGTTGTTCCCCGACGCATTGCGGCCAATCGAAGAAGGCAAGATCAGGTGCGGCAAGGCGCACTTTAATGCGTTGGCCGTCAGTGAATCGCCGGCGGAATACGTCGTAGAGCGCACGGTGGAGGGATTGCTGTCGCGACTCTAGTGTTTCCACCCTTCCATACGCGAGCGGCGTACCGGGCGAGGCATGGATGAAAATCGTCGCGCCTTAGAGATAGTGAGTAAGATCGTGAGTAATATCGGAAGCTGGCTAGCGCCTGCTTCCGGTATATCAATTACTTAGCTCCACAATGTGGGTGATGGTGGGCCCACCACATACCGATCCGGGCGATTCCCTGTGCGCGATCCATCGAAGTCTGGCCAAAACGGCCAAACCTCGATGGACGTTCAGGAGGTCTGGCCATATCGGGGCGTGATCTTGACGGTGCCGGCTCAGTTGAGCATCGGTGCCGACCAATGCTGACCAGGCCGCTGGTGCTGCACTGCGAGCAACCCCGGGGCTGGAATCCCCCGGTCCATTCCCTGGTCAATTTTGAACGCGCAGTGCTGGTCAATATTGGCCGCCCATCAACACCGTTTGGGCGTCTCAGAGCGCGTGGATCATCAAGATGAAGCTGCAGACACAAGCCGTGGCGCTCCACCCCGCCAGCAGAAGGCTCGTGTTGCGTTCCGGCTTCGGCAGACCCCTGACGGCCAGGCCCCACGCGACGAGCGCCAGGACGCTGGCAAGCCCGGCGATCCCGGCACTGGTCACGACGGTCGCAGGCACGCCGGCAGGCAGCGCGATCGCATGCTCACCCGCCCATGCCACCAGGGTCCGGGTGAGATGGACGAGCGCGCCCAGGGCGATCGCATCTGCAATCCACGCGGCCAGCTCTGCCCAGGGAACGATCTTGCGGCCCACGCTATTGCCGCGCAGTTTTCGGGCAGTCCAGACGAGGGGCAGTGCCAGGAACGGCAGGGCCAGGGACAAGACGGCCAGGATCGGCAGTATCGGATACGTGCCATAGGCCGCGCCGATCAGCCATCGCCCCGGTACGCTGGTCCTGCGGTATTCGGTCAGGAAAACAGGCGGCTTGCCCGCCTGTACGCAACGGGTATCCAAGGGCGCCATCGGCTCTGCAAGAAAACTCAGCAGCAGATCGAAGCCGCAGGTGCGGTCGTTCAGAATCGGGGCAACGCCCGCGTACGGGAACAGCACCATCTGCCCGTTCGGGAAGCCGGCCGCGAGCGCTTGCGAAGCCTCGAAGGTGCCGACGGGATTCAGCCGGCCATTGGCGACGAGCGCGGGCACGTCGGAGCGCGTTGCGCGAATCGCGGGATCAGGAGGGCCATAGGGCAGCTGCGTACACTCGTCGTCGTAACGAAACAGGCCGAGCCGGCGGAAGAGACCGGGCGCCTCGCGGCGCGCCTTGGCGAGCTCGGCGCGGGAGACATCCCTCCCGCCGCTGTTGTTGCGGCATTTGATGGCATACCGGGTGGACTGGCTGTTGCGGCCGTCCGGCGGCTGGAACCAGGCCAGGGCGTAGTTGTGGATGGCGCCGGCGTCGCGATCCTCCAGCGCCGAAAGCACCACCGGCAGATCGGCGTGGTTGTTCGCGCTGTAGATCATGAACATCAGGAAATTCGCGGCGATGCGGTCATCGAAGACCAGGCGCCCGTTTGCCGCCGCCTGCGGATCGAGCCCGTCGACCAGCATGGGCTCGCGCTCGTAATCGTCGAGGATCGCGAGCACCCGCTGGTGGAAATCCCCGTGCACCGCGGCGCAACGCGCCTGCTGCTGGCAAAGCTGCGTCAATCCACGCAATGCGCGATCCATGTTGAGCGACGCTGCCCGGGACAGACCGCGCTGCGTCGGCACCGGACCGTCGAGGATGACCGATCGCACCCCCTCCTCGTCGACCTGGACGATGGCCTGGGCGATCTCCGTGCTGGTGCCGAAGCCGAACACGTTCCATCGGTCGATACCCAGCGCGATCCGGATGTCGCGTGCATCGAGCGCGATGTGCCAGCTGGAATAGGCATCGATTGCAATGCCATCGGCGCGCGCCTGCTCCAGGCATCGCCGCATCCCGGCAATAAACAGGGCTTCGCCTTCGGGTTCCAGCCTGACGCCGTAGGTGAAGGAATCCTTGACCTTGCGGCAGAAATCGCGCTCGGAGTATCCGGTACCGCGCTGGTCGAAGAAGACCAGGTCAGCTTGCGCATGCAGCTTCGCGAGCCTGCCTTCGCGCGCGCTGCTGACGCGGCCGGCGGAAATGCTCGCGTTTCCAGGCCCAGGATCCAGCCACACCAGCGTGCCGGACGGCGCGGGCTGGGAAGCGGCCGGGACCGTCATGACGGCAAGCGAAATCATCCGGCTTCCAGCGTCGGCGCGATCCTCGGGCACGGCGACCGAGCCGCAGACGACGCCGCCGGTTACCGGCGCAGCGTTCTTCGCGAACCAACATTCCACCGGTACGAAGCGGGGACGGTAGGTTCGCCAGGCATCCGCGATCGCCTCGGTCGGCACGTGCTCCGGCGGAGCCGCTGGCACGGCTGGCATGGCCTGCGGTACGGACATGCCGCAGAAGCCGGCCAGCAGCATCGCGAGCCATCCAGCCGCCCTTGTCATCCGGACACCTCCACGACCCAAAGCAGCGCCAACCCCGGCGCCTTCACTCTAAACTCTCTTTTTCATGGAGGCATGCATGAACTTCACCGATGGGATCGGAGGATCGAGTACATGCCTAGAGATCCTCGCCGATATGAAGATTGATGAAGGTCTTGCCATCGTCCTGCACCATGGTATTGACCTTCAGGCTGCCGCCCTCCGAGCGCTCGGCCTTGATCTGCATCGATTTCGCCAGCTTCTTTTCCGTTTCCTCGGTCACCGTGAATCCGGCTTTGCGCGCCTCGGCCTTGTAGAACGCAATCACCTCCCCGGGCGCGTCGGCCGTCTCGAACTGTAGCCACCGGACGCTTTGCTCCTGGTTTTCCGCGAGAAAATCCGGCGAATCGCCCAGCTGTTCTGCGCCCGGATAGCGGGCAATGCCGAACGAAAGCGGTGCCTGCGGGGTCGCTTCTGGCTCTACCACCTCCGCCGCGGGAGGCTCTTCAGCTGCAGCCCGAGGATCAATCGCACGATCTGGTGTTCCCGCAGGCGCAGATTCATCGCTGCCGCATGACGACAGTATCAGCACGAGCCCGATGGCGAGAATTCGACGCATGGATTACCCCTCACGCAGTTGCGGAACCGAATATGTCCAACAAACGGGGAAGAGACTGAGATGCGGCCATCGAGAAGCGTCAAACCGCGTCGGTACTCCGTGCGCAAGTCAGTTCAGAACAAGCATCCCGATGGCCTCGCGATTCTCTCGTCTGTCATCGTGATGTCCCTCGGCACCCAGGCGCCAACGCCCGCGCCCTGTCTGCCAATGTTGTGAAGCGGTGAAGCCGCAGAGTTTCCTGTCGTCCACTTTTTTCGGAACTGGCCGCCATTGACGGGATCGTCCAGGAAACAGGTGAAGTTCGACCACAGGTCCATGTCGTAGCTGATGGCGTAGGCGGCCAGGTCGAGTTCGCCTCCCGGCGCGCGTGTGGCGGCCCTCCACGTCGGCGGTGCCCGGTTGAACCGGTGTAGCGCATGCTCAGAGAATCGCTTTCGGTGTAGCCCAGAAGCCATCCGGAGTAGGGCTGATAGAATCTGAATGGCTACGTCAACGTAGCGGAAAAGGTGACAAACGCTGGACGTTTGGCCAAACTTCGACGGTTGGCATAGGACAATCTTCCGCGGATCGCGCATTTTGCAGTCCGGGAAACAGCGCATGCACAGATCAACCCTTCCCAGTCCCCGCACGGCCGCAGCCCGGGTTGCTGGGTACCAATGGTTTGCCATTACCTTGGTGGCGCTCGCGTACCTTGGTTCCTCGCCCGCCCTGGCCCAGAAGATCTACAAGTGCAGTGACGCCAGCGGCACCGTCGTCTACCAGCAGCTTCCGTGCACGAGCCCGTCGCAGGCGCAGGAAGTCCGTGAGTACGCCGCGGAGCCTCGCGCGAGTGAGCCGGCAGGCCAAGGGGAGCCTTCGGTCGAGGCTACTGCAGCCACCCTGGACTACGCCGTGCAATCCCAGCCTGCGGATACCGCTTCGCGCCGCCCTGTTCCCACGCCGGCGGCGACACTGCGTGCACAACGCGACATGGACGAGAGGGTGGCCGCCGCCCGCATGCATTCCTGCGCCAAGGCGAAAGCAGATCGTGACAAGGAAATGTCCAGGTCCCAACGCACCATCCGCTCGATCCGGGACGCGAATGCTTCCGTTGAGCGCACGTGCGGCGGTCGCTAGGACGTACTGATCTGCACGAATCCAGGCGGAAACTGCCTCATTCCCGTCACCTGCGACGCCTAGGATGCCGGGCTGGCACCGAGGAACGTGATCCATGCGCCGTCATCCCCTGTTTCGTCTGCTTGCCGCGGCGTTTGCCACGGCCTTTCTTGTCGCCTGCTCCGGTTCGTCGGAACCAGAACCGACAGCGACTCCGGCTGCGGTCGCGCCCGCACCGGCCCCGCTGGACGAAGCGGAGCTGCGCCGT
>JBGTIC010000418.1:0-7082 GCA_041745895.1 Gammaproteobacteria bacterium | reverse complement strand
TCCAGTCGAGCTCGGCCTGCGCCTGGGCGGGCAGCAGCACCGCCGCATCCTCGGGCAACGCCTTCCGACCTTCGATCAGTCCGGCTTCGTACCCCTTGCGGCGCGCGCGATCCTCGATGCAGTCAAGGAGTTGAGCCTGCGTGTAATAGGTGCAGCGCCCGCGGCGCTCCACCGGCTCCAGCCCGTAGCGCTGGAATACCTGGATGGCCACCCGGCAGAACCTGGCGGCCGCGGCCTGCGTCATCCAGTCGGCTGGAATCGGCGCCGGCTTGGCCTGTCGTCTCGCGATCTTCGTCGCAGGTTTTTTCGTGGTGCGCTTCTTTGACTTCTTGCGCACAGCACTCATTGGTTATCGCCTCAAAGACAAACCACCACCCCCTCCCGTACAGAGGCGTCATAAACAGAGAACGCCCGCGGCCGCCGTTACCCGCGTCCGGCACCCCTGTCCGGAAGGACCCGAGGCGTGGCGGGTCACGTGCGACCAGCCCGGGTGAGGGTCTCCCTCACCTCGCGCTGAATGTTCTCGCGCAGCAACCGTGGCGCGACGCGGTTGGCCGTCTCTGTCAGGCCCGGGCGCGCGTCCACCTGCGGCGGATCGATGAATGCGTAGATCAGCACCGAGTTGTGCCGGCTGCGCCTTGATCCACCTTTGAACCCAACGCCGGGCCTGCCGCCTGAGCGGCGCTGGAATACGCCGACACCGGGCACCGTGTAGGTGCGCTGCAGACCCTGCCGAGGCCGGTTGTTCGGATCTCCACGACGCCTGCGGGCCGGGGCGCGCTTCTGCTTTCGCAGGCGCAGCTTCTGGAACGTGAGTTCTTCAGGCACCGATGACTGTTTTGTCCTGCGCGTCGGGCTTCCGAGCACTGGAACTGCGAGCTGCTTACCCTTGAAGGGGGTACGCCTGAACCGCTCCTCGTACTTCGGCAGCAGCAGTCGGCGCCGCTGGCCGACCGAGATCTCGGCGAACGCCCTGTTGCGTGTGGCACTGGCGAACGGGCGGATGATTGCGGCCTGTCTCTGCAGGAACTGGGTGCTTCCACCCCTCAGGGTGAACCGACCGCTCAACCGGTCGCGCTCGATCTTCTGGATAGCCTTGGCCGTGTTGTTGATGCCGTTGGCTACCGCGAACGCCAGGCGCTTGGAGCCGTTACGCAGTCGCAGCACGAGGCGGCTGTCATCGACCTCGGCGGAGAACGCTGGCATGTCAACGGCCCGTGGTGTCTGTCAGTCGTTCGCGCATTGCTCTACCATCCATCTGTCACCACGGGGAGGAACACCATGAGCCGCTACGACGACATGTCCACTCATGAGCTGATCGCTAAGAGAGCGGACTACCAGCCAGCACACGTGCTGCACTTGCTCCTATCGCTGATCAGCCTTGGCCTGTGGCTGCCGATATGGCTGATCGTTGCCATCAGCCACTCCAGCGTGCGCAGCCAGATAGATGCCGCCCTCAGACGCAAGCAAACCGAATAGTTACTCCGCCGCCTCCACTTCCACCCGCATGCCGGCGGTCACTCCCTCACCTCTAGTTCAATCGCGAACCCCTCGACGTGGTTCGGGCTGTCGCTGAACGTCACCCAGGCGATGACGGTGTACTGTCCCGCCGCTGTCGGCTGGAGGTAGGCGGACACAGACTGCTCACCGTTGGCCGTCACCTGGCTCTGACCGCTGACGGTGACCTCGGCAGGCGCTTCCCATGTCACCGAGGTTATGACCTTCTGCAGGCTCTGATTGCTGATCGGCCGCGAGATCCACGTCACACCAGCATCTGTGACCACCGTCGCATCGGTCTGCGGCCACTTGGGTTCACGCGCGCCGGTCTGTCCGCCTGACTGTGCCTCGAACTCGTATCCACGAACCCGGGTTGGCCTGACTCTGGCCGACGCGGCAAATACCGATCCCGGACGCCAGAAGCTGGCGCAGAACAGCGACAGGTCAATCGTGTAGGGAACCCGTGCCCCAACCCGAATGCAGTCGGTGATGACCGTCGTGCAGCCCATTACGGCCCGGCCGGAACCGTCACGGTCAAGGAGGTCAGGGTCACGGTCTCGCCGGCGCCCACCACGAGCGAGCTCATGACGATGGGCGTGCCGGACGTGCCGGCCGCTGCCTCTGCGAGCTTGGCAGCACCGCCGTCATAGATCGAACCCTGCGCTACCGTGCCTCCAGTGGCGTCGGAATCGGCAATCGGAACGCCGGCCAGCGTGATTACGCCAGCAGCAGCAGCACCGAATGCCGGGTCGGCAAACGTGAACGTGGCGACCTCGGCGTCTGCTGAAGTCTCCAGCTGCATGTAACCTGGCAGGGCATTGAGATTGACCCGATCGTCGAAGGCGTTGGCCAATGCATCGCGCATGGTGGTTTCGAGTTGCATGGCTTAGACCTCCGTCTTGCCGGTGGCGCTGGCTTCATCCAGTGCCTTAATGACCTTGCCGTATTTGGCACGGAAAGCGCTCACGGCCTCTTTCGCCTCGGCATATGCCTTGCGAGTGCCGTTCTCCTTGGCGTCCTGGTAGGCCGCAGTAAGGGCGTCGTGCTGAGCCTTCAGCTCGCCCAGGGTCTCGTCGATGTTCATAGGTGATCCTCGCCGTAGGTGCCAGCCAGTTCCGGCCGGTCGTATTTGATATTGCCCTGAGCGTCACGGACGACTGCAGTGGCCTCTACCTTGTAAGCAGACATCACCAGCGACGCGAACTCTTCCTGCGGCATCGCCTCGATCTGCTCGCGGGTCAACGTGATGCGCTTTAGCGATTCAACGGCATGATTCGCTACATGTTCGGCGGCCATGCGTTGTAGCTTTTCGGTCATTGCAGTCTCCGGGGTCCGACCATGACAGTGCGATTTGGCGCCGAAACTGACGCCACGCGCATAGGCGCAGCGACATCAGCACGCACGCCGATGACGCGCTGAATGGCGCCTTCGAATACATTGGCGGCCATCTCGAGCTCGGCGAGTGTCAGTTCGCCAGATGCCATACGCGCCAGTGCAGCCTGAGATGACAGGTCCGGCAGGGTGACTATCAGCGCGGCTTCCACCTGGGCAGCGCGGCTCACACCGGCATCGAGCACTGGCGCCGTGATGGACAGCGCGCCGGTAGCCGTGCGGGAGATGGCGGCGGATACATCGAGCACCGGCATCGGCGTCTGCAACGCTGCAGTGGCCGTCAGTTCCTCGCCCATGACATTGGCATCGAGCACCGGCACCAGAAGGGCCAGCTCACCCGATGCCAGGCGGACGATGGAAACTTGCGACTCAAGGGCCAGCGGCTCGACGCTCAGCGCGGCGGAGGCAGTGCGCTCAACGCCAGCGCCAGCCGATAGGCTCGGCGCCGAAACACTCAACGCGCCGGACACCGGCGTGTCGGACCCTACTGAGCCCGACAACACTGCCGGCTGGACAGCCAGCGCAGCACTCGCAGTCCGGGCAATCAGCACGTCTGACAGCAGCTCAGGGGCCGATATGGTCAATGCAGCCGAGGCGTTTCGCTCTACTGCGCCGGATGCGGCCAATACAGCCGGCTGAAGCAGTAAGGCAACCTCGGCAGACCGTTCAATGGTCCCGTTTGCAGCAAGTACCAATGGCTCGATGTTCAGAGCCGCCGACACGTCGCGCACAGCGTCTGCCGTTGAGTTGAGCTGCAATGCAGCCACATCCAGTGCAGCAGATGCCTCACGGGCTATCCCCAAGGATGCAGCCATCGTCAGGTTGGATACTGACAATGCAGCGCTTACAGTGCGCTCGACGCCTACAGACGCGGCAAGGACAGCAGGCTCTACATCAAGGTCTGCTTCTACTGTCTCGCCGCCGGGTTCAGCGGCGTATACCAATACAAGCTCAGGAGCAAAGCCAGTGTCAGCCTCGGGCCCCCCAAATATCAGCGCAGTAGTGTCATCCGCACCGTCTGTGCGTTCGAGCAAGACGTATGCGCGGGCCTGAGCGGCGGCATAATCCGCAGAAACAGCGGCTGTGACATCTATAGCGATCGCGCCAGTGTCTGTGATACCAGACTCAGAACCTACGGCTGCGGACCTGTCCGCTGCTCCTTGAGCGCCGCCAACCTGCCAAGCGCTTGCGCTGGCATAGTTGTCCCATGAAATCTCTACCGGATCTGCCGAACGCAGTACTCGATAAGCGCTGATGGTGTGATTGATGCTGGGCCCGAATGTGAATGTATTGGTTACGTAAATGCTAAGCGTTGCCGACTGAAGAACCTCCCCAGAAGGCGGCGTGGGCAGAGTGAAGGACACCACCGTGTTCCGATAAACACCAGTGTCGAATTTGGCGACCTCAAAGTTCGAAAAATCATTGAATATGTTGTCGCTGGCCTGTTCCCGCATTTCGTTGACGTTGCTGCCAGAGAAATACGTATCGGCCGCGTTGCGACGATTGCTGGAGTCCGCCTCGGTGACGACATACGTGGTCACCTGCCCACTCCCTGGCGGCCCAGTGCTGGGCGGCAACTCCAAGACGCTGACAAGCAGATTCTCTGCGGGTCCGGGCGGCCCCGGTGGCGGCTCAGGAACAGACAGCGCAGCGGTGTTGCTTGGCGCTGACTCCAGTTCGCCCACATCCCAGGCAGTGACGAAACAGCTATACCCGCCGGGCGGGAGCACGCCCGCATCGAATGTAGTCGTCGGCACCAGAACGATCGCAACCGCATCGCCGTTGCAATAGATCTGAGTGCCCAGCAACTCATCGAGTGGAAGCTCACTGCCGTCAACTCGCTCGGTCGGAAGGATCCACTGCATCACCTGAGCATGCGCGGGCCATGCGGCCAGCCCAGTCAACAGGATTGCAGTCGAAGCCGCGGCGAAGCGCCTCGACGCCGACAGCAGTGCGCCACGGGCCGCCTGATGCCGCGACTGTGGGGCTTGGGTTGCCCCAGTCTTGGCGGCGGCGGTCAATTGGCCGACCTCGGCCGAGCCCCGTGCGCATTCAGACCTGCTCGCACGACACCGAGCCATCCACGACGGAGCAATTCAGCGTGATCGTGAAATTCGTCGGCGAGCCAGGCGGTGCGGTGACATCCAGCGACCAGCCGGCCACGACAGCATCAGATTCGCCACCCGGCCCACGCGCTACCACCGAGCACGAACCTGCGCCAGGCGGTACGTCGAATGCAGTGCCGGTGGCGGTTGTGCCCGCCGTTACCGCGTCCAGAACGGTTGCGCCGGCAGAGTCCGTGCATACAGCGCGGTAGTCAGTGACCGGGCCGCCAGTGATTGGCGCATCCCAGCTCAGCGAGAAATCGACGGTCGCAGCGTGAAGTGTGCAGGACAGCAGGAAGCCTGCCAGCAGAACGGCATATCGCATTGGGGTCACCTTCGGTGTCAAAAAAGGAATACGCGCCCCCTGCCCGGCAGGCCAATGACCGGGCGGGAGGACTTCGGCGCTGCAGCGCCTTTCATCGCTTCTACGGAGTGATTTCGTGGTGCCCCCAGGCCTAGGCGTGCGCCGCTGCCCGACCCGTCGGTCAGGCGTTCGGCCTGGGGGATATCAACTGGTAGCAGGGGCCGGATTTGCACCGGCGGTCTTCGGGTTATGGGCCCGACGAGATGCTGCTTCTCCACCCTGCAATAGGCATGAAAAAACCCGCTCGAGGCGGGCTTCAGCGGGATTACGTTTGGTGCAGAGACACCTTCCCCGCACTCGTAGTGTAGTCAGTCAGGCACTATTTGCAAGGATTTCATGCACTTTTCACCGATCCGGCGTGATCCGTTTCGTCCTCCCTATCTGCAATCTCGCGCAGTCGGCTCGCGATATGGCCCAGCGCACCCCCTTCCCATGCCTCCAGACGGCCGCGCAGCGCTTCGTAGAACGGTCGCACCAGGCGGTGCCAGTGCTCGTAGCTGACACCGAACCACTCGGCCTGCTTGTACGGCGTCCCGTAGAGATCCGGCGACATCCACTCCAGCAGCACCAGGTTGGCCAGGTCCTCGAGGTAATGCGGCTTTGATGCCCGTCCGCACAGGTTACAGTTGCGCCGGCGTATGGTGGCCGGCCAGTTCTCACGCACCGCAAACTTCGATGCTCGCGACAGCAGTGCGGCCTTGACCTCGATGCGGTCAGTGTCGCGTCCCCCGATCGTGAAGCACAGCGTCGCCCATTGCAGGCGTGGCATGCCGCTGCAGGCCTGGGCGAACTCCTCGGCTGACCATTGCGGCTTCTTTCGCACCCTGCTCGAGACACCCTTGGCGGTCTGGTCGCCGTACTGATCACGGCGCACCCTGGCCTCGCGCAGATCACTGGCTTGATCAGACACCGGGCTGGCCGGTGGCGTCCTCTGGCGTCGGCGCTGAGGCGGCTCCATGGCCGCGTGATGCATGAAGTCGATTCCCTGGGCGGTCGCGAACTTGAGCAGGCTCTCGGGTGTCATGGTGTACTCCGTGTGGGTGGTCGCCCCAGGGACTCGTCTCGAGGACACGGGGGGAGGACTCTCAGCGAGCCCCCGGGGAAACCATTGAACGTGTCAGGCCTTGATCGTCGTGGGGCTGGGTCCCTTGCTGCGTGCGCTGCGCGGCTTACGAAATCCCTTCTTGACCTGGTAGGCGATCAACGCCGGTGCCTGGTGGGCGCTCAGACCGCCTCGAAACGGATTCTGGTCGAGCCACTCGATGATTCGGCTGGTGAGCTCCACGAGCTCGGCCTCAGTGCCGAATCTCTCTGTGAATTCTCGGCGGTGTAGTTTCAGACTGGGCCCATAGATCTGGTGGCAGCGCTCGCGTGTCAGCCCCTCGGGCACCTCGCCCTCGTGATACCAAGGGGTGAGACCGATCGTGTGCATGTGTCCCAGCCTTCGCCCGCCGCTGAGTACGTGATGGACCTGAGCTGGCACATTGTTGCGGCCCAGCACCTGGCTGACGATGCATCCGATCTCCTGGATCTGGCTCATGCGATGGCGCTCGGCGCGCGTCGGGGTGTCAGTCGGCCCCATTGATCAGCCCCCTCGCCCTGGTCAGTGCGAGCCGTACATCGGCGCGATCGGCACCGGCCAGCACCCCGGCCGGCTGCCGGCAGATCCAGTCGGTGAGCACGCGCAGTACGCGCACGGCTTCGTGCGCAGGCGCAGCCGTCTC
>JBGTIC010000417.1:0-14397 GCA_041745895.1 Gammaproteobacteria bacterium | reverse complement strand
GGTGCGCCTGGCACTGCCGGCGACGCGCGTGTTGCACGCGGCGGCGCTGGTGTATGGCGTACCGCTGCTGGGCCTGATAACGGGCGCGGTGGCAGGCCAGATCCTCGGTGGTGAATTTGCTGCGGTAGGCGGCAGTGTCCTCGGTCTGCTTGCGGCGTTCATGCTGGCGCGGCGCCTGGCCGCCCGGGCCGCGGCGCGGTTGCAACCGATGTGGTCTACTGACCTCCAGCGATGACCCTGCTCACGTTGTACTCGCGCCCCGGCTGCCATCTGTGCGAGCTGATGCTCGAGGCGGTGCTGCCGCGTATTCGCGGGCGCGCGGAGATTCGCGTGGTGGATATCGACGAGTACCCGGCGCTGCGTGCACGCTACGGGCATCTGGTGCCAGTGCTCAGCGACGGTGAAGACGCGCTGTGCCACTACCAGCTCGATATCGTCGCGCTCGAGACGCATCTTTCCAACCTCGCGCGCTGACGCAGGCTATAATGCCCGGCTTTCCGGCGGCCTGCCGGGTCGCCTGCCAGTCTCTCCATGGATCACATCCGTAACTTCTCAATCATCGCGCATATCGATCACGGCAAATCGACGCTGGCAGATCGTCTGATCCACATGTGCGGTGGGCTGAGCGATCGAGAGATGGCTGAGCAGGTACTCGACTCCATGGATCTGGAGCGCGAGCGAGGCATCACGATCAAGGCCCAGAGCGTGACGCTGGGCTACACCGCCGCAGACGGTCGCAGCTACGAACTCAACTTCATCGATACGCCCGGTCACGTGGACTTCTCCTACGAAGTGTCCCGCTCGCTTGCCGCCTGTGAAGGTGCGCTGCTCGTCGTCGATGCCGCCCAGGGCGTTGAAGCCCAGAGTGTCGCCAACTGCTACACCGCCATCGACATGGGTCTGGAAGTGGTGCCGGTGCTCAACAAGATCGATCTGCCGCAGGCTGAGCCCGATCGGGTAAGCCAGGAAATCGAGGACGTCATCGGCATCGAGGCGCGCAGTGCGCTTCGCGTCAGTGCCAAGACGGGAGAGGGCATTGCCGAGCTCCTCGAGGAGATCGTGCGTCGGGTGCCCCCGCCCGAGGGCGATCGGGAGGCGCCGCTGCAGGCCCTGATCATCGACTCATGGTTCGACAACTACGTCGGTGTCGTCTCCCTGGTGCGTGTCGTCAATGGACGTCTGCTCAAGGGTGCCCGCATTCGCATCATGTCCACCGGCCGTGTGCATGGCGCCGATCGCATCGGCAGCTTCACGCCAAAGATGACAGACCGTGCGGTGCTGGAGGCCGGCGATGTCGGTTTCCTGATCGCCGGGATCAAGGAGATCGATGGCGCCCCGGTAGGCGATACCGTGACGCTGCACGACCGGCCCTGCCAGGCGGCACTGCCAGGCTTCAAGCAGGTTCAGCCAAGGGTGTTCGCAGGCCTGTTCCCGGTCAGCTCAGATCAGTACGAGGACCTGCGTGATGCGCTGCTGAAGCTGAGACTCAATGACTCGGCGCTGCACTTCGAACCCGAAACCTCTACCGCGCTTGGCTTTGGCTACCGCTGCGGGTTTCTGGGTATGCTGCATATGGAGATCGTGCAGGAGCGACTCGAGCGCGAGTATCAGCTCGACCTGATCACGACGGCGCCTACGGTGATCTATGAGGTGATCACCAGCGAAGGCGAGACACTGCTGGTGGATAACCCGGCACGGTTGCCACCGGTCAACAAGGTCGAGGAGATCCGCGAGCCGATCATCATCGCCAGTATCCTGACGCCGCAGGAATACATCGGCGCCGTGATGCAGTTGTGCATGGATAAGCGCGGCGTGCAGAAGAAGATGGTCTATTTGGGTAGCCAGGTGCAGCTTGAATTCGAGCTGCCGCTTTCCGAAGTGGTTCTGGACTTCTTTGATCGCCTGAAGTCATGCAGTCGGGGATTTGCCTCCTTCGACTATCACTTCGAGCGCTTCCAGGCGGCCAACCTGGTTCGCCTGGACGTGATGATCAACAAGGATCGCGTCGATGCGCTGTCGAGTATCGTGCATCGTGAGAGTGCCTATCCACGCGGCAAGGATCTGGTGGAGCGGATGCGTGAAATCATCCCGCGTCAGATGTTCGAGGTCGCCATTCAGGCCGCGATCGGCAACCAGGTGATTGCCAGGAGCACGGTCAAGGCTCTGCGAAAAAATGTGACTGCCAAGTGCTATGGTGGTGACATCAGCCGCAAGCGCAAGCTGCTGGAGAAGCAGAAGGCCGGCAAGCGGCGGATGAAGCAGGTCGGCAGTGTGGAGATTCCTCAGGAGGCATTTCTCGCAGTGCTTCAGGTGGACCGCAAGTAACCCGGTGCTCGTGCCGGGCAGGGAGCATTGGTTGTGGATTTTGCTTTGATTCTGGTCATCGCCTGTGTCGTCAGCGGACTGATCTGGGCCGTGGACGTGCTGTGGCTCAAGCCTGCGCGTCAGCGCAGCGGCACGGAGGCTGCCCACGAACCGGTGGTCGTGGAGTATGCGCGCTCGTTCTTTCCGATCATCCTGATCGTGCTGGTGGTGCGCTCGTTTGCTTTCGAACCGTTCCGCATCCCCTCCGGATCGATGATGCCGACCCTGCTGGCAGGCGACTTCATCTTCGTCAGCAAGTGGAGCTACGGACTGCGCCTGCCGGTGACGAATACTCGCGTTGTCGCGACCGGTGATCCCCTGCGCGGTGACGTCATGGTATTCCGCCTGCCGCGCGACCCTGCTGTGAACTACATCAAACGCGTGGTTGGGCTGCCCGGCGACGAGGTGCTCTATCGTAACCGCCAGCTGATGATCAACGGCGAAGTTGTACCGATCCGCGAACTTGGTCCGTGGAACGAGGCCCAGGGCGTGCGGCTGCTGCACGCCATGGAGCAGCTCGGCGCGACCGAACACGAACTGCTCTGGCGAGTCGGCGGCGGCAGTCGCGAGGGGCGATTTGTCGTGCCGGACGGGCACTACTTCGTCATGGGCGACAACCGCGACAACAGTACCGACAGTCGCTACGCCGAGGTCGGTATGATTCCCGAGGAACTGCTCGTGGGCAGGGCGGTGCGAATCTGGATGAGTTGGGATGCGAGCCGCCCCGGCCCGGTCTGGAATCGCATCGGCAAGGCAATTCGTTGAAGTGACTGTGCATCCGGTCACATAAAGCGGATGGTCGCGGCCCGGATGCTCGGGGTAGAATCTGTACAGGCTTCGGCACCGGGCCGGGGGTACAGGTCATCCGCGAGGATCAGACATGCAGAGCAAACAACGGGGCATCACCCTCATTGGCTTTTTGATGCTGGCCGCCTTGTTCGGGCTGTTGGCCTATGGCGTGCTACGCCTGGTGCCGGTCTATGGCGAGTACCTGACCGTCAGCAGTGTCATGAACAGTATCAAGACCGAACTCGACGGACAGGGTGCAAATCCACGCACCATTCAAACGGCGCTGGAGCGAAGGCTCACGGTGGAGAGTGTCAGCGTCTCGCCGCGCGACTTCAAGATCACACAGACCGCGAACGGCTACATGGTCAGTATCGAACACGAGGGTCGTGCGCCCTACATCCAGAACATCTTCCTCGTGGTGGTCTTCGATCGGCAGGTAGAGATCCGGCGGTGAGCAAGGCGGCCGGGCGGGTCGAGGCCAGCATCGGCTACCGCTTCAAGGACGCCTCGCTTCTCGCCACAGCGCTGACCCATCGAAGCGCCGACCAGCGGCAGCACAATGAACGCCTGGAATTTCTCGGCGATGCCCTGCTGAATTTCCTGATTGCCGAGCGTGTGTATCGAGAGCGTGCGACAGACGATGAGGGTGACCTCAGCCGCCTTCGCTCCACACTGGTGCGGGGGATCACGCTGGCGGATATCGCCACGGAACTGTCGCTGGGAGACAGCCTCATTCTGGGCGCAGGCGAACTTCGCAGCGGTGGTCACAGACGTCGCTCGATTCTTGCTGATGCGCTGGAGGCGGTGCTGGGCGCGATCTATCTCGATGGCGGTCTCGAGGCGGCCGAGCAGGTCGTCGAGCGCCTGTTCGCCGAGCGCCTGCTGGAATTGCCTGAGGCCAGTCTGCTGAAAGACCCCAAGACACGGTTGCAGGAATGGTTGCAGGCACGTGGGTTGCCGCTGCCCGTCTATGAGGTCGTGGAGGTCAGTGGCGCAGAACACGCCCAGCATTTTCGGGTGGACTGTCGGCTGCAACGGCCGGAGCGAAGGTTTGCAGGCGAGGGCCCGGGGCGAAGGCAGGCCGAGCAGCAGGCTGCCATGCAGGCGCTGGATGCCCTGCCGCGCACCCCCGATGCCCGCTGAACTGGCAGGCGAAGGCCCTTCACGCTGCGGCTACGTCGCACTGGTAGGGCGTCCGAATGTCGGTAAATCCACGCTGTTGAACGCCTTGCTCGGGACCAAGCTGAGCATCGTCACGCCAAAGCCGCATACCACCCGTCAGAGGACGCTGGGCGTGCTCTCCCGCCCCGGCTTGCAGATCGTGTTCGTGGATACTCCCGGCCTGCACGAAGTCTCGGGACGCACGCTCAATCGCCTGATGAACGATACCGCGCGCCAAGCCATTCATGATGCGGACCTGGTGCTTGTGATGCTCGACGCGCAGGCGCTGCGAGACGCCGATGACGTGGTGCTGGAGGCGGCCATGGCGTCCGGGCGAAAGGTGGTGATCGGCGTCAACAAGACCGATCGTATCCGGCCCCGCGAGCGGCTGTTGCCGCTGATGGCGACGCTTGCCGAGCGCTGGCCGCAGGCGCAGGCGATCGTGCCTTTCTCGGCACTGCGCGAAGACAACCTGGAGCAGCTCATCGCAGCCGTTGAGCCGCACCTGCCCGAGGGGCCGCCACTGTTTCCCGAGCACATGATCACCGACCGGGACCTTGCCTACCGTGTCGCCGAAACCATCCGCGAGAAACTGATGGTGCAGCTGCGTGACGAGTTGCCTTACGGCATCGCGGTGAGCGCCGAGACTCTGCAGCGCGATGAAGCCGGACGCTGGCAGGTCGGGGCCGTGATCTGGGTAGAGCAGGAGCGCCACAAGGGCATGGTCATAGGCCGTGCGGGGCAGCTGCTCAAGACTGTGGGCACCCAGGCCCGTCACGATCTCGTCAGACTGCTCGGGGGTGCCGTGCACCTGGATCTGTGGGTGAAGCTGCGCAGTGAGTGGTCCAGCGATGAGCGCGCACTGCGGGAGCTGGGTTACAGCGGCGACGCTGGCTGAAGTGCCCGCGACGTGAGCGCGCGCCGTCAGATCCTGCTAGAGCGCGGCTGGTTGCTGCATTATTTTCCGTATCGGGACAGCAGTCTGATTCTCGAGGTGTTCACGCGGGAGCGCGGCCGCTTCGGTCTGGTTGCGCGCGGGGCGCGGCGCGCGCGCTCTGTGCACAGGGCAATGCTGCAGTCCTTCACTCCGCTGCAGCTGTCCTACAGCGGCAGCGGTGAGCTTGCAACCCTGACCGGGGTGGAGCCGGATGGTCCGCCGCTGATGCTCGACGGCACAGCGTTGATGGCCGGTTACTACGCCAATGAACTGCTGCTGCGCCTGCTCGCCCGCAGCGACGAGCACGCCGTGCTGTTCGACAACTATGTCCATCTGTTGCGGGCACTGGCCGCCGGCGAAGATATCGCGCTGCGCCTGCGTGGCTTCGAGCGCCTGTTGCTCGATGAGCTCGGCTACGGTCTGAACCTTGATCATGATATCGTGGACGGTGCCGCACTCGACCCGGCTGCGCACTACGAGTATGTGCTCGAGCAGGGTCCGCGGCGGGTATCAAAGCAGGACATGCACGGCCGCCTGTGCTTCAGTGGCCAGACCCTGATCGACATCCGCGAACTCCAGCTGCGCGACCCGGCTACGCGCGCGGCGGCTCGCAGGCTGTTCACGGTGGCGCTGGATCTCTACCTGGGCCACCGGCCATTGAAGAGTCGCCAGGTGCTCGAAGGCGTGCTGCGCCTGGCACGCGAAACGCCGGATGTATCCGCGCAGGGCAAGGAGCGCTGATGAAACCGATCTGCCTCGGGGTGAACATCGATCATGTGGCGACGCTGCGCCAGGCGCGTGGCACACGCTATCCTGATCCCGTCTATGCGGCGCTGATGGCCGAGCAGGCCGGCGCGGATTCGATCACGCTGCACCTGCGTGAGGACCGACGACATATCCAGGATCGTGATCTGCATTCCATGAAGGGGGTACTGCAGACGCGCATGAATCTGGAGATGGCAGTGACCGACGAGATGCTTGGCATCGCCCTGGATGTGCGGCCTGAGGACTGTTGTCTCGTGCCGGAGCGACGTGAGGAGCTGACCACCGAGGGCGGCCTGGATGTCGCCGGCCAGCTCGAGCGTGTCGCCCAGGCCGTCGCGCGGCTCGCGGATGCCGGCATACGCGTGTCCTTGTTCATCGATCCGGACCACGAGCAGCTGAAGGCAGCGCAGAACTCGGGCGCGCCCGTCGTTGAATTGCACACCGGTGCCTACGGTGAGGCCACCAGCGAGCGCACGCGCGAGCGTGAACTTGTGCGGCTACGCGAAGCGGCGGCCCGGGCCGCAGAGCTCGGCCTGACCGTGCACGCCGGGCACGGGCTGCATTACCACAACGTCGTTCCGGTCGCTGCCATCAGCGAGATTTTCGAACTGAACATCGGTCATGCCATCATCGCGCGCGCGGTATTCGATGGACTCGGTACGGCTGTCTCGGAGATGAAGCACCTGCTGCTCGAGGCCCGCCACCGGTGATCCATGGCATCGGCAGCGACGTCGTGGAGCTGGCGCGGATCGAGCGCACCTATGCGCGCTATGGAGATCACTTCGTTCGCCGTCTGCTGCTGCCCGCCGAAGCGCGCCTGTTCGATGGTCACAGGCGCCCCGTGCGTTTCCTGGCGATGCGCTTCGCGGCGAAGGAGGCGATCGTCAAGGCTATGGGTACCGGCTTCGCGCATGGCCTGTGGATCCGCGATATCGGCTTCGTGCCCAATCCCTGGGGACGACCCGAGGTGGTCTACTCTTCCCGAGGCGCGCTGCGACGACGCGCGCTCGGGATTGGCGAGGGCCACCTGACACTCACCGACGAGGCTGGACTGGTAGTGGCCGTCGCGGTATTGATGCGGGAAGTGGGGCCGGGTGGATGAGTTCGTATGGGGCGGTGGTGCGCGGTAGTGGGGCTGTGGCGCGTGGAGGACGTACGCAGGGCGTGACTCGCCGTGAATACGTCCCTGTAGGCTCGACGGCGGCATCCCTGCCGCCGACGGTCACGCCCTGCGCACGTCCTCCACGCGTTTCGCTTCCGGGCGCGGTGGGAGCCCGGGCTTTGTTCGCAGGAGGTCGCTGAGCGGGATGTTGCATTGTCTGGCGTTTGATATTGAAACGATTCCCGATACCGACTTCGGCCGTCGCCTGCACGGGCTGGGGGACTTAAGCGATGCCGAGGTCGCCGAGTACATGTTCTTCCGACGCCGCCAGCAGGTGGGCCATGATTTCCTGCCCTTGCCCCAACACCGCGTGGTCGCAATCTCGGTGGCGATGCGCACTGGCGACAGCTTCCGGGTGTGGAGTCTCGGCGAGACGGCGTCGCAGGAAAAGGAACTGCTGGAACGTTTTTTCGATGGTATCGAGCGATTCTCGCCGGTACTTGTGTCGTGGAACGGCAGTGGCTTTGATCTGCCGGTGATGCATTATCGTGCCTTGCTGCATGGCATCTGCGCGCCGCGGTACTGGGAAAGTGGCGATCAGGATCAAAGCTTCAGGTGGAACAATTACCTCAACCGGTTTCATTCCCGGCACACCGATCTCATGGACGTGCTGGCGGGCTATCAGGGCTCTGCGAAGGCAAAGCTCGAGGAGGTTTCATTGATGCTGGGCCTGCCCGGCAAGATGGGCATGAGCGGCGACAAGGTGTGGCAGGCCTGGTGTGACGGCCGGACAGCGGCCATCCGCAACTACTGTGAGACCGATGCGCTGAATACCTACCTGGTCTACCTGCACTTCGAGCGCATGCGCGGCAGCATCGACGATACCGGTCTGGCGGCCGAACAGTCTCGGGTGCGCGAGGTGCTTGCCGCCAGCGGTCAGGCCCACCTCGAGGAGTTCGCGGCACTCTGGCAGTCGCCCGGCTGATGGCGCGCGGCAAGGCACTTCAGCGCATCGATGATGTAGCAATTAATGCCTTGAGCCACGAGGGCCGTGGCATCTCACGTATCGACGGCAAAACAGTGTTTGTCTACGGTGCGCTGCCGGGCGAGCGCGTCGATATCCAGCTTACGCGCAGGCATCGGGATTTCGATGAGGCAGATGCTGTGGAGATTCGCGAAGCGTCGCCGCGGCGTGTGACCCCGCGTTGCGAAGTTTACGGCCGCTGTGGAGGCTGTGCTTCCCAGCACATGGATCACGCCTCGCAGCTGGAGTTTCGCACTGCGGCGCTGTTCGATCAGCTCGCGCGAGTGGCACACTGCGAACCTGAAACCCGCCTGGCGCCGCTGACCGGGCCCGCTTGGCATTATCGGCGCCGTGCGCGCCTGGGTGTCAAGTACGTTGCCGGCAAGGGAGGTGTGCTGGTTGGCTTTCGCGAACGTCTGAAGTACTTCCTTACAGATATGCATGACTGCCATACGCTGGAGCGCGCTGCCGCCGAACTCATCGAGCCGCTTCGGCAGATGATCTGCGAACTGAGCATTCGCGAACGCCTGCCGCAGATCGAACTGGCCGCCGGCGATAACGGTCTGGCCATGGTCCTGCGTGTACTTGCCGAACCCGATGCGAACGACTTTGAGCATCTGGCCGCATTCCAGAGGCAGCACGCGGTGTCGATCTATCTGCAACGTGGCGGCCCGGCTACCGTCGTACCGCTGTCAGCCCAGACCCGGACCTTGAACTACCGGCTGGCCGCCTTCGACGTCGAGTTCGAATTTCTGCCCACCGATTTCGTACAGATCAACGCAAGGCTCAACGAGGCCATGGTTGCACGTGTTGTCGAGCTGCTTGAGCCTGCAGCCGGCCTGCGTGTGCTGGACCTGTTCGCTGGCCTGGGCAACTTCACGCTGCCGCTTGCGCGTAGCGGGCTGGTCGTGCGTGCAGTGGAGGGTGAGGCCACGCTGGTCTCGCGTGCCAGGGACAATGCTCAGCGCAATGGGCTGCACGCTATCGAGCATGAGGTGGCCGACCTTTTCGAGGACTCGCCCGGTGCTGCGTGGATGCGCGGGCGCTGGGACCGTGTCCTGCTTGATCCGCCGCGTGCCGGCGCGCTGCAGCTCTGCAACGCGATGGACAGACTTTCTCCTGCACGGATCGTCTACGTGTCCTGCAATCCGGCGACGCTGGCACGCGATGCTGCGGTGCTCGTTCACCGCCATGGCTACCGGCTTGAGTCCGCCGGCATATTGGACATGTTCCCGCAGACCGCACACGTGGAGGCCGTGGCGGTCTTTCAGCGCAAGTGAGTTCAGCAACAATCGCTGCTGCGAAGCTGCTCAGGCGCAGAGCGTAGCCTTTTCGGTCAGCCCGAGCCGCCACCTCTCCAGCAGCCCGCTGTCCGCGCGCGCCGGTTCTCCGAGGAGATAGCCCTGGCCGAGCATGCAGTCAACCGTAAGAAGTACAGCGATCTGTTCTCTTGATTCGACGCCCTCTGCAACACAATCCATCCCAAGGTTGTATGCAAGGTTGACGATGGCGTGCACAAGGGAGACAAACTCGGTGCGCTCGGTGTTCAGCTTGCTGACGAAGGATCGATCAATTTTTATGACGTCGAACGGGAAACGATGGAGGCAGGACAAAGATGAATAGCCTGTGCCGAAGTCGTCCATGGCGAGCCTGACTCCCGCGGCGCGAAGTTCATCGAGGAGTTCGACCGCAGCATCCGGACGCTCCATGATCATGGACTCGGTCACTTCCACCTGGAGCTGGCGGGTCTGCAAGCCGTGACGGCGCACCATCCCCACCACCTGGCGTGCGAAGTCCTTGGACTTGAGCTGGGCGCGCGACACGTTGACGCTGATGTACTCGATTGATTCATGGCCGTTTGCCAGCCATTGGCTGAGCTGCCGACAGGCCTCGTCAAGGATGCGTTCGCCCAGCGGCACGATCAGCTGCGTCTCCTCGGCGATGGGGATGAACACATCCGGCTGAATCGGGCCCTTGGTCGGATGATCCCAGCGGGCCAGCGCCTCAACACCACGGACAGTGCCATCTTCAAGCGAGAATATCGGCTGGTACACCAGATGAATCTGGTCAGTGCCCACAGCGCTGCGAAGATCGCGCTCGATCTCGTGGCGCTCTATCACCGCCTGCTGCATGGCGGGATCAAAGGTCACGAAACACCCCTTGCCACGACTCTTGGCTTCGTACATGGCGATATCAGCGTCGCGCAGCATTTCATCGGCGGACGCGTAGCCTTCATGGCTGCACACAACGCCGATACTTGCGGTAGAGCTGATCGTGTGTTTACCGATCTGGTAGGGCTCATTGAGTACGCCGAGCAGGCGGCGGGCAACCGCCTCGGCAGCATCCAGATCAGCGATGTCATCGAGCAGGATGACGAATTCGTCACCGCCGATGCGCGAAAGGGTCGTTCCGGCGCCGTCGCGGGAAATGGCATCGCTGTTGCGCAGATTCAGACGCAGGCGTTGTCCGATTTCGCGCAGCAGCATGTCGCCGACGTCGTGGCCGAGACTGTCGTTTACCAGCTTGAAGCGGTCGAAGTCCAGAAACAGTACGGCAAAGCGATGCTGCGCGTTGTGGCGCGCATGCTCCAGTGACGCGCTGAGTGTTTCCTGCATGAGCAGGCGATTGGGCAGTCCGGTGAGCCCATCGAGGCGCGCGGCCCGCCAGAGTTTGCCAAGCATTTGCTGGCGCTCAAGCACCGAACGCACTCGTGCGATCAGCTCCGGTCTGCGCAATGGCTTCTGGATGTAGTCATTGGCGCCGCGCTCGAAGCACTGACTGATGATGTCACCACTGGTGCTACCGGTGACGAAGATTACGGGCACGTCGTGCAGCTCAGGGGCCTCGCGGATACGCTGCAGGACTTCCAGACCAGACTCTCCGGGCATCTCGTGATCGAGGAGGATCAGGTCAGGACGCTGTCGCTGCAGCATTTCGAGCGCTTCGGCGCCGCAGTTCGCCAACTTCAGATCCAGCCTCAGCGGTGCGAGAAACGCGGCGGTGAGCCGCTGGATGCTGCGATCGTCATCGACCAGCAGTACCCGGGACGGCGCAGAGGTGACGTCGCTCATGGTGCCAGCGTCACGGTCGGATCTGATGCAATTCCGGCCACTGCGGCATCGCAACAGCCGATCAGTGTCTGCAGGCTCTCAAGCAGCTCTGTCTCGGAGCTCTGCGAGAGGATCCTATGCTCCAGGCGCGCGGCGGCCTGCGTGATCGCGGGATAGCCGTATCCGCCACCGGCACCCTTGAGCTGATGGGCCATCGCGCGCAGCGATTCACGACTGTCGGCTGATGTGAGGGCACGCATCTGCGCGCTGCGTCCCGGTAACTCCATTACGAACTCGAGTATGAGTTCCCGCATGTCTTCTTCATCAGCGAGTTCACTGCGCAAGTGCCGATCCTCCGGGGCAACCCCAGTTGTGTCTGGCTCCGTAGCCGACGTCCACTGGAACAGGTGTCGACCGCAACCGGAGAATCTTCAGTGCCCAGATGTGTGACGCGGTTCACATGGGGACATCGCGCTGTCGTCGCTGCGCTGACAGGCAGGCTGCGCACGGCCTCAAGACTGCGGCTCTGAGGACGACATCTCGATCCGGGTGAGCACCGTGACGACAGGGAACCGATGAGTGTGACCGACCAAGCGGCTGCATTGGATGGCGGAGAAGCGTATGCCGCGGATCTGGCGGCGCCGCTGGCGCGCCTGCGCCGCCGACTGCTGTTGCTTTCTGGTCTGGCCCTGCTGGGCGCCCTGTTGCTGCTGGCGCTGAGCAGTGTGTTCCACAGTCAGCAACGCCGCGCCGACATCCGGGTTGCGGAAATGATCGGGATCGCAGCGGAGCAGAACGTCGCGACCGAGCGTTTGCTTCGGCATCTGTCCTACCTGGAAGTGCGTTCCGACGGCACGCGCCTGCATGAGGCTGTCTCGCCGACACTGGAGGTGGATCATCCTGACACCCGGCAGAGCATCGTGGAGGATGTCCGTCGGCTCCGGGAGAGTTTTGCGCTGCTCGCGGCAGACATGAGCCAACGCGAAGGGTTTGCGAACGAGCTTCGCGGACCGCTGGCGGAAGGTCGACAGCAGCTTGATAATGTCATGGATGGCTATATCAGTGGAGTGCTGACCCAGGGGCAGACAATTGCACGCATGCTGGAGCTTGGCGTGAGGCTCGAGCCCATACACCGTCAGCTGACCGGCGAGTATCGGACTTTGCAGGCAACGAGCCTGAGACAGTTGCAGGTTCAGGAGGGGTGGGCCCGTCTTGGCTTCATCACGCTGGTCGTGGTGCTGATGTCACTGCTGCTGATGCCCGCACTGCGAGAGATACGCGCGCATACTCGATCGCTTGCCCGTAGCAGACGACAGGCCGGACACATCGTCTCGGCAACACGCATAGGCACCTGGTCCTATCTCGTCGAGACGCGGACCTTTCACGTTGATCGGCGCTGGGTGGAGATGCTGGGCTATCCGCAGGACTCCATGCAGACGCTCGAAATTCACGCGCTTCGGGCATTGCTGCATCCGCAGGATCAGCCACGTCTGAAGCTGGCTGTGCTTGCGGTCGGTGAGAATCCTGAGCAGCTGCACACCTTCGATTTTCGCATGCTCCATCGCAGCGGCGACTGGGTCTGGATTCGCTCAGTTGTCACCGTGCTGAGTCGCGATTCGCGGGGCAATCCGGTTGAAATCGCGGGGGTGCACATTGACATCTCAGAGCAGATCCGTCAGCGCCTCGATCTGGAGCAGGCTCTGGAGCAGGCGGCGGCTGCGAGTCGGGCCAAGGGCGCATTTCTTGCCAATATGAGCCACGAAATCCGTACGCCGCTGACCTCGATCACCGGCTATGCGGACCTTCTCGAGGATCCACATTTCCGTACCCAGCCTGCACTGTTCGACGAAGCCATCCAGAGTATTCGCGGCAATGCGCGTCACCTGCTTGCAGTGATCAATGACGTTCTGGATATGTCGCGCATCGAGTCGGGCAGGATGAGCGTCGAGCGTATCAGCATCTCGCCCGCGGCCGTGGTCCACGATGTTGTGGCTTTGCTCAAGCCCCAGGCGGTAGCGAAGTCGCTGGCGCTCTCGGTACGCTGCCGTGGCGAACTGCCGTGCACAATTCTCTCCGATCCCACACGCCTGCGCCAGATTCTGATCAATCTTGTGGGCAACGCCATCAAGTTCACGCCCCGAGGCGCGGTGACGATCGAGCTTGCCTGTCAAAGCGATACCAGCGGCCAAGGCAGCTTGAGCATCGTGGTCTGCGACACCGGCGTGGGGATGAGTGCACAGGAGCTTGCACGTGTGCGCAGATTCGATGCATTTTCCCAGGCCGACGAGAGCACGAGCCGACGTTTCGGTGGCAGTGGGCTGGGGCTTTGTATCAGTCACGAACTGGCGCGCATGCTGAACGGGCAGATCGTGGTCGAGTCGCGGCAAGACCATGGCAGTCGGTTCGAACTCGTGCTGGCCCTGGGTCGCTGGGATGATCTGGAAATGTATCAACCGGCAGATCCGCCGCCCGAGGCGTCGCAGCCCGTGGTCATTGAAGCGGCGGATGTCTCGCCGGCAACGCGCGATTCACGCCCGCTCGCCGGGCGACGGATCCTGCTGGCTGAGGACGGGCAGGACAACCAGCGGCTGCTTGGCTATCACCTGCGACATGCGGGGGCGAACCTGGAGATTTGCGAAAACGGTCTGCGCGCCCTCGAAGCCCTGGATCGGTGCCGCAGTCAGGGCCATGATGTCGATCTTTTGATCAGCGATATCCAGATGCCGGAGATGGACGGTTACTCGCTGATGAAGAAGCTGCGCGCTGCCGGCGAGAGGCTCCCTGTTCTCGCGCTCACCGCGCACGCCCTGGAGCAGGACCGACAGCAATGCCTGGCGGCCGGATTTGACGACTATGCCGCCAAGCCGATTCGCCGCGCTGAGCTGGTGGCCAAGTGCGTGTCGCTGCTCGGTGATCGAGAATCTGCGACACGCTGCTACACTAGGAGCCATGACCTCGTCAGTTCAGAACCAGACGCCTTCGCCGGTCACTACCGCTGACACTGACACGGCACCCGTCGTGGCGCTTGAGATCTCGCTGGCCGCGCAACGCCTCACGGTGCTCCGTGACGGTCTTGATCATATGAGCTACCCGGTCTCCACCGCCCTCAACGGTGCAGGCGAGAGCAATGGCAGTGGGTGTACGCCCCGGGGGCGCCACATCGTGCGGGCCAAGCTCGGCGCGGGCCTGGCGTCGGGTGCGGTGC
>JBGTIC010000416.1:0-2843 GCA_041745895.1 Gammaproteobacteria bacterium | reverse complement strand
AGCAGCAGCACCAAAGCGGCCAGCAGGGCCGCGGGCACGATACTCATCGAAACCTGCGACGTCCGGCTGGGGGATGCGGCCCGGACGGCAGCGGCAGCGTCCGCCGTCTCCGCGGGTCTGCGACCGTCTGTCGTCTGCGTTGCGGCGAACTCCTGATCCTCAAGCCTGCGCGCCATGAGCAGCATCGGCGCCATCAGCATCAGAAACAGGATCCAGCCGAACCAGTGGTGCTCTACGGTGATCAGGTAGTGCTGCATGTCGGACAGATGGCCGACGAGGATCAGCACGTACACGCGGATCCAATTCGACACGATGGCCAGCACCGCGGCAACGGCGAGCAGCAGGCAGCGGTGCGACCAGCGCTGCAGATACATCAACGCGTAGAAGCTTCCCAGCGCGAGGCCCACCACAAGGTAGTTCAGCCCGCTGCAGCCCGAGGCGATCTCGAAGATGCCTGCGGGCACGTGCACGAAGTTGCCCTCGATGAACGCCGGAATGCCGCTCCAGGCGACCATGCGCGTGACCACCGCGGAGGTCAGCGACTGCATGATGCCGTTGATCGCCCACCACTGCGGCAGCGCGAAATAGATGAACAGCGCCGGCCATAGCAGCTGGGCCCCGGCCTGCCGACCCAGCACCAGTACAACACTTGTGACAAACAGCAGTGGCAGCAATGTCAGCCGCGCACTGTTGATGTACATGAGTTCCATCAGTCCCAGCACGGCAATGCAGGCAAGCAGAGGCAGCAGCGCCCACCACTGGGCCTGCAGAGTCTGGGGCGGTGCCGCGCGCCAGTGGTGCCACGCCATCCACAAGGCCAGCGCCAGCACTAGGTAGCCGTGCTCGAAGTGACCGTAGCGCTCGGTCCAGCCCTCGTGCACGATCTGCAGCAGGGGCCCGAGCCCGATGGCGGCAGCACCCATGAAAAGCCCCACCGAAAGCAGCACCAGGCCCGGCTGGTGCAAGCTCCGCCGCGACGAGACTGATGCTGGCTGCGAGCGCAGCGGATCGGCGTTGCTCATGCGGGTCTGGAACTCTTGGAATCGGCCGCCGCCTCGATGCTGCCTGCGCCCCCGCCGGGCATCACCAGGCGCAGCCGGGTGCCCTTCCCGGGCGCACTTTCGACCTCCACGCGCCCGCCCACCGCATGCATGTACTCGCGCACCTGGTAGGCGCCGATGCCCATGCCAGAAGCGCCTTTGGTCGTATCGAACGGTCGGAACAGGCGCTCGCGAATGAACGCCTGGCTCATGCCCATGCCTGTGTCCTGGATCTCGACGAAGACCTCTTGGTCATGCAGGCGCATGTGCACGTCCACCTGCCCATCGGCGGGCGTCGCATCCTGGGCGTTGCGTACCGCGTGCGCGATCGCCATGGCCAGCTTGTCGCGATTGCCGCGCACTTCGCAGTAGCCGTCGATG
Source organism: Gammaproteobacteria bacterium (assembly GCA_041745895.1). GTDB lineage: Bacteria > Pseudomonadota > Gammaproteobacteria > Steroidobacterales > PWYM01 > PWYM01. The sequence continues at coordinate 1,422 of JBGTIC010000416.1, read as the reverse complement.
CGCAACGTCGGCACCGGCTTGCGCGTGGCTGCCTCGGCAACCACTTCTTCCAGGATCGGCGTGAGATTGATGCGCGTGGCCTCGGCGGTGCCGATGCCACGCTGCAACTGCTCGAGCAGCTTCTTCATGCGTGCGACACTTTTTTCGATCGTACGGAAGGCATCATCGACGAAGTCTTCGCGGTGACGCAGCCGCGGCGCGTTTTGCACGATCAGCGCCTGCTGGGCCATGAGGTTTTTCAGATCATGCATGAGGAATGCGGTCATACGATTGAAGGCCTCGAACTGCCGCGTCTCGGCCAGGCGCTCGCGGTCGAGTTCCTGGGCGACAAACACCGCCACCTGGCGACCGACGGTTTTGAGCAGGTCGTGGTCCTCGTAGTTCAGTGCGCCGCGCGCGGCATTGCGATCCAGTCGGGCCAGACCCAGCAGGCGCCCCTCGTGACGCAGCGGCACGATCACCGAATGGGCCGGCAACTCGTCCTCGGCCAGTCCGTGGAACGCATGCGAATAGCGCTCCGGATCGGCGCGATACTCCTCAGTGTCGATGATCCACTGCGTTTCGGCGAGGAACTCTGTCACGGGATGCTCGGCCGGGAGCCCAGCTGAAGGCTGCACCCCGGCCGTGGCGGTCGACTCGAATGGTGCGGTGGTCGCGCGGCTGACCCACAGCTCACCGGTGGGGCTGTCGAGAATGTCACACAGGGACTTGAGCGCCCGCTGAGCCACCGTGCCCCCCTGGCTGTCAGACAACGTGCCGATCAGCCGCAGCCACTCATGGCGATAGTCATAACGGCTGCGAAAAAAGTGCTTGTTCAGGAACACGCGCAGGCGTGCCTTGAACTGCGTGGAGAACAGGATGGCCGCGAGCAACAGCGCAGCCGCGGCAAGGAAAGCCACCTGCAGCATCGGGCCCCACACGCCACCCAGCATCCGGATCACCCAGCCGCCGGCGGCCATCGCCATCAGGTACAGCCCCACGCCGAACAGCGTCGCGGAGTAAAACACCATGGGCCGCGAGACAAAAAGCTCCTGCGCCCACTGCGGATGCCGCTTGGCAGCCAGCGCCAACAGCGGTACGGTCGCGGCTGCGACCAGTCCGCGCGCTGCCCAGAAGCCCAGGTCGAGCTGCTTGAGCAGCAGACCGTGCGAGTAGACGAACAGGTTGAAAGCGAACATGCCCCCCAGGGCCAGGCATAGCGGATTGAGCGCGCGGTGTTCTTGGAGGTCCGCGTTGCGGAAGATCTGCTCGATCGCGATCAGCGCCAGCAGGGACGTCCCCAGCAGCAGCACCAGCGGTCCTGCGGGTTCCGGCAGAACCGGCACGCCCGTCAGACTACCGACGGCCAGCGCCGCCGGAATAGCGACGGCGGCGAAGACCATGGCGCCGCGCAGCGACCAGGCACCCCGTCCGCCGGGCAGC
>JBGTIC010000415.1:0-8337 GCA_041745895.1 Gammaproteobacteria bacterium | reverse complement strand
TGGCCGCCCCCGAGCTGTACATCAATCGCGAGCTGTCGCTGCTGGAATTCAACCGCCGCGTGCTCGAACAGGCCAAGGATGCCGACACGCCGCTGCTCGAGCGGCTGCGCTTCCTGTGCATTTCCTGCACCAATCTCGACGAGTTCTTCGAGATCCGCGTCGCAGGCCTCAAGCAGCGTCTGGAGATCGGCTCGGCCGCCCCGGGACCCGATGCCATCAAGCCTGCGGACCTGCTGGCCGCGATCGCGACCACCACTGCGGAGCTCGTCACCGAGCAGTACCGTGTACTCAATGAGGAGCTGATCCCGGCCCTGGCGAACGAAAACATCCGCTTCGTACGTCGTACCGACTGGACCGACGGCCAGAACGAATGGCTGCGCGAGTATTTCCGCACCGAGATCGTGCCGGTGCTCTCACCGATCGCGCTGGATCCCATGCGTCCGGTGCCGAAGATACTCAACAAGAGCCTGAATTTCATTCTCAAGCTGCACGGCAACGATGCGTTCGGCCGGCCGGTGCAGCGTGCACTTGTGCAGGCACCACGCTCACTGCCCCGCCTGATCAAGCTGCCGCCGGAACTGCCCGACACCGGCAACAGCGATTTCGTCTTCCTCTCCTCGGTGATTCACGCCTTCGTCCACGAGCTGTTCGCCGGCATGGAGATCGAGGGCTGCTTCCAGTTCCGCGTGACCCGCAACTCTGATCTCTACGTCGATGACGAGGAGGTCGACGACCTGATGCGCGCGCTGGAGGGCGAGCTGACCGCGTCGCGTTACGGTGCCGCCGTGCGCCTGGAGATTGCCCAGGGCTGCGCACCGGAGCTGTCGGACTATCTGCTGCGGCATTTCCATCTGGACGCGCAGGATCTCTATCCGGTCGACGGGCCGGTGAACTTGAATCGCCTGGCTGCGGTGTATGACCTGATCGATCGGCCGGACCTCAAGTACCCGCCGTTTACTCCCGGAGTGCCGACCTCGATTCGCGCCGCCGATGACATCTTCGAGGCCATCCGCCGGCAGGATATCTTGCTGCATCACCCGTTCGAGTCTTTCGCACCGGTGATGGATTTCATCAATCGCGCAGCCAACGATCCAGCGGTGCTGGCGATCAAGCAGACCCTGTATCGCACAGGCCCCGACTCATCGATCGTCGAGAGTCTGGTCCAGGCAGCCCGCGCCGGCAAGGAAGTCACGGTCGTCATCGAGCTGCGGGCGCGCTTCGACGAAGCCGCCAACATCCAGCTTGCCAACGCGCTGCAGGAGGCCGGAGCGCATGTGGTCTACGGCGTGGTCGGCTACAAGACCCACGCCAAGATGGCGCTGGTGGTGCGCCGCGAAGGCGGACGACTGCGCCGCTATGTGCACCTTGGCACCGGCAACTATCATCCCAAGACCACGCGCGCGTATACCGACTATGGCCTGCTGACCGCCGATGAGCAGATCGGCGAGGATATCCACGAACTGTTCCTGCAGCTCACCAGCCTGATGAAGATGCCGCGGCTGAAGCAGGTGTGCCACTCGCCGTTCACGCTGTCCGACCGGCTGCACGAGTTCATCCAGCGCGAGATCGACCAGGTGGCCAGCGGGGGCACGGGTCACATCATCGTCAAGGTCAACGCACTGGTCGAATCCGAGATCATCCGCGCGCTATACCGCGCCTCGATAGCCGGTGTGCACATCGACCTGCTGGTGCGCGGTATCTGCTGTCTGCGCCCGGGCGTGCCGGGCGTATCCGAAAACATCCGGGTGCACTCCATCATCGGACGGTTTCTGGAGCACACGCGTGCATACTATTTTCATAATGGCGGCGAAGAGGCACTGTGGTGTGCCAGTGCGGACTGGATGGATCGCAACCTGTTCCGTCGTGTCGAGCTGATGTTTCCGCTCAACGATCCGGACATCCGGCAGCGAGTCATCTCGGACCTTGACATCTACCTCGGCGACAACCTGCAGGCCTGGCAGCTCGATGCCAGCGGTCGCTATGATCGCGTTACCGTCCCGGCGGACGGCTCGCCGCGATCGGCCCAGATGGAAATGCTGCGCCGATGGGCGGAGAGCGCCTGATTTCACGAGTGTGACCTGCGTCGCACTTTGCAAGATTCCTCAGATATCGACCGTGACACGTGTCAACGCCCGGAGGCAATGCACGTTGTTTCATGTGTCCGGACAATTAAAGGGAATCTCCAACATGATTAACAAGCGACTGATGATCAGCATGGCCGCACTGGCGCTGGCCGCAGGCACAGGCTGCGGCGGCAGCAGCGACGAGGCGACCGGCGCATTCACGCTGCGCATCACCGATGCACCGGTAGACCGCGCCACCGCGGTCGTGGTCGAGTTCACCGGCGTTGAGCTGCAACGCGCAGGCGGGGAGAGAGAGAACATCGACTTCGCCACCGCAATTTCCATCGACCTGCTGCAGACGCAGAACGGCAATGCCGAGACCTTGCTCGCCAACGAAAGCATCCCTGCCGGCGATTACCAGTGGATTCGCCTGAAGGTCAACGCCGTGCAGGGCATGGTCGACTCCTACATCGACCTCGAGGACGGCTCTCGTCATCCGCTGTTCGTTCCCAGCGGCGCGCAGTCGGGGTTGCAGCTGGTCCGTGGCTTCACGGTGGCCCAGGGCAGCCTGGTCGATTTCACGATCGACTTCGACCTGCGCAAGTCGGTGTTTGCCCCCCCGGGGCTGGGCGGCAGCTACATCCTGCGGCCTGCCCTGCGCATCGTCGACAACAATGCGGTTGGCGTGATCTCCGGCACGGTCTTTCCGGAACTGCTCGGGGTGGACTGCTCGCCGGGCGTCTATGTCTACGAAGGGGCCAATGCCACACCCGGCGACATGGGCACACAGGCAGACGGTGCATCGGAGCCGCTGGCTTCGGTGCGTGTTGATGAGATGGGCACCTACTCGGTGCACTACGTTGCGGCCGGAAACTACACGGTTGCCTTCACCTGCGATGCCGATCTGGACATCCCCGAGGAGTACAACCCGGAGGTTGCATTCCCGGAGCTGGCAAATGTGACGGTGACGGCCAATCAGACAACGACGGTTAATTTTCCGATCAGCGACTGAAATCCACCGACAGCGTGCGTGCACCCCAGCCCGCGGCAGCCAGTTTCGGCTGTCGCGGGTTTTTTGTTGACGTCAGCGCGGCACCAGCGCCAGACTGACCCCATACTCGCGCAGATAGTCGATCTCCTGGCGCAGGTCCGCCAAGGTCAACGGGTTGGCCTCCAGCCAGTCGGCGGGCAGCAGGAGCATCAGCTCACCATCGGCGATCCGCAGTTCGTATTCGGGCAGGGGAGCCTGGGCACGACTGCGATGCAGAAGCACGGCCAGGCGCAGCAGCATGACCAGGCGCCGCGCAGCGCGCCGCCAGCTTTCCGGCAACCTTTCAATGGGCTCCTCGTCGATCCTGCGGCGATGCCCGCCCACGAGTGCCGCGAGCAGTCGCTGCTCGGCGCGCGGGAAGCCGGGCATGTCGGCGTGCTCGAGCAGATAGGCACCATGGCGATGATACTTGGTGTGCGAGATGTCGAGTCCGACTTCGTGCAGGCGGGCCGCCCAGTCCAGCAGTTTGCGGTCACGCGCCTCGTTGAGTGACAGACCCACGCGCACCTGACAGAACAGCCGATCGGCCGTAAGCGCAACCCGGGCCGCCTGCGCGGCATCGACGTGATAACGCGAAGCCATGGCGCGCACGCTGAGCTCGCGCGAATCTTCGTGCTGCAGGCGCCCGAGCATGTCATAGAGCAAGCCTTCACGCAGCGCGCCGTCCGAGGCATCCATATGGGCCACGCCAAGCGAGCCGAGCACCTCGACGAGGATCGCCATGCCGCCGGCAAACACGGGTGCGCGTTCGGCGGAAAGCCCGGGCAGCGCCAGGCGATCGGCGCGCCCCGCCGCAATCATCGTTTCGATGATCATTTCGGCGGCGGCCGGGGTAATGCCGGTATCACAGAAGCCTGCCAGCTGGGCGATATTGGCCGCTGCGCGAATCGTGCCCGAAGACCCCACGGCACGTGTCCAGCCTGCATCGACGAAGAAGGCCTGTACCGGTCGCAGTTCGAGCTTGGCGGCGATACGCGCGCGCTCGAAACGCTTATGAGTGAGCTTGCCGTCGGCGAAATGCGTCTGCGTCATGCCCACGCATCCCATGAGCAGGCTTTCGAGCTTGGAGGGCACAAGGCCCGTGCCCAGGATCAGTTCAGTGCTGCCGCCACCGATATCCACGACCAGACGGGTGCCGGCTTCGGCGGGCATGCTGTGCGCGACGCCAAGATAGACGAGCCGAGCCTCCTCGCGACCGGGTATGACCTCCACCGGGTGCCCGAGCGCCTCTCCGCACTGGTCAAGAAAGGCGCCAGCCTTGCGCGCGCGTCGCAACGTGTTGGTGCCCACCACGCGCACGCGATCGACATGCACCTCGCGCAGACGTTGACCGAATCGGCGCAGGCATTCGAGCGCAGCCTCCTGACTCACCGGGTCGAGACGATTACGCTCATCCAGACCGGCGGCAAGGCGCACCATCTCGCGGAGGCGATCGATGACGATGAGCTGGCCATGGTGGAGTCTGGCCAGCAGCATGTGAAAGCTGTTCGAGCCCAGGTCCACGGCCGCAAGCACATCATCGCCCAGAGCGTCGAGCGGCCGTGCGTCCGGCGCTCCCGCATGGTCGGGAGCACTGTCACTGGCGGGCTGCACGAAAAGCTGGCGCGCTGCGATCTAGACCGAGAAGGACGAACCGCAGCCGCAGGTGGTGGAGGCATTGGGATTGCGGATGACGAACTGCGCGCCCTCGAGATCTTCCTTGTAATCGATCTCCGCGCCCATCAGGTACTGCACGCTCATCGGATCGACGAGCAGCGTCACACCGCTGTTTTCAATCGCGGTGTCGCCGTCCTGAAGCTCTTCATCAAAGGTAAAGCCGTACTGAAAACCCGAGCAGCCGCCGCCGGAAACAAACACCCGCAGCTTCAGTGCCGGGTTATCCTCTTCGCGAATCAACTCTCCGACCTTGCGCGCCGCCGAATCGGTAAAGATCAGGGCTGGCGGATAATCATCGGGACTGTAGGTCTGTACGCTCATATCGAACCGCTCTGGGTGAATTCCGCTGTGCCTCGACTGGAGACGCAAGTATACCGCATCGGTACGTCCATCAATTCTGGCGCCGCTGTGCGGTCACCAGCCAGGACACCACGCGGCGCATCCGGCGCCTAGCTCGCTCCGCCGCTGGGGGCTCGGTCCGGGCCTGAAACAGCACTCGCGGGGCCGTCATGCTCCAGCAGTGCAGGCCGGTCTCCTTCGTGGACAAGCTTGCCATTGATCTCCGCACCGATGGCCATTTCGATCAATCGGTAATGGACGTTACCGACCACCTTCGCCGTGGCACCGAGTTCGACGCGCTCTGCGGCCCGGACGTCGCCCTGGACGGTGCCGTTGAGCACGACGAACGGCGCGCTGACACTGCCCTCGACACGACCGGACTCGCTGATGCTCAATGTCGCTGCCGTCGCGCCGGTTGCCCGCACGTTGCCAACCACCTCGCCATCGACATGACAGCCGCCGGCAAACTCGACGTCGCCGTGCACCCGGGTTCCCGGGCCGATCAAAGTCTGGATGTCGACGCTTGTACCGCGCTTGCTCTTGGTTCCCCACATCAGCCTGTCGTCTCCTCGGGCCATTCCACGCTATGACTAAGCGGGACCGCGTTGCGGCCACTGGGCGTCAGCTCGACCCGAAGCTGCGAGGGTGCAAAGCCTTCGGGAAGACGAAACTCCCATTCCAGTTCCTGAAAGTAACGAAACGAGAAGCCGAAATCGACCGACCCCGTCTCATCGTACAGCCACTCGGAGAGATCGAGCGTGCGCTCGCCGCCAGCGTCGCGGCCACTGAGTGTCAGGCTGATGCTGCCCTCGAGCCGATTCACCTGACGCAGCGCCTGGACAATGACCAGCTGCAAGGCGAAGCTGCCGCGCGTGACCCGACGCAGCTGGGCGCGCTCGAGGCGCAGGCCCGGCACCCGGTCTTCCGGCGAGACGATCGTCCGGTAGAACTGCAGTTCCTCCTCCCTGGCCTGCACCGCCGCCTGCAATTCAGCCAGTGATGCGTCGACCTGGCGGTAGGCCTGGCGGTCGATATCCCCGGTCGTCTCCAACAGCGTGATGCGCTCGCGCAGCGACTGGTTCTGGCGCCGCAGTTCGGCAAGCTCGCGGTTCTGCGCGCGGCGCTCCTGGCTGACCGCCGCACGCTCGAATCCCGCCTGCCTTGCGCCGAGTTCATACAGCCCCCAGCCGGCAGCCAGTAGTGCGATGACAGCCAGCACGAGAAGTTGAACGCGTCGGCTCCGGGGCGGCTGACGCCGTACCACCAGCGGCCCGCTCACGACGCGCGCGCTCTGCTAAGCTTCACGCCGCGACAACTTGCGGAGGCAATCGTGCTGCTGGTCAAAGCACTGCATCTCATCTTCATGGTGACCTGGTTCGCCGGGCTGTTCTATCTGCCCCGGCTGTTCGTCTATCACGCCTCGAGCAACGATGGCATCTCGCTGGAGCGCTTCGTGATCATGGAGCGGCGATTGTTCGTGCTGATGACACTGGGCGGGGTGCTGACCACCGTATTCGGCCTATGGCTCATCATAGGTCAGCCGTCGCTGCTGTCACAGGGCTGGCTCCACGCCAAGCTGGGACTGGTGGTACTGCTCATCGGCTACCACGCCTGGTGCTGGCGGCTGCACAGGCAGCTGGCCCAGGGCGTGGACAGCCACAGTCCGGCATGGTTCAGAGGTTTCAACGAGGTGCCGACGGTTGCGCTGGTCGGCATCGTGCTGCTGGCGGTGCTCAGGCCATTCTGAGACGCTTGTCGTCGACCTGCGCGCTGGCGTCTTCGCAAAGCACCTGATCATCGGCCCGCCAATGTTCGGGCCACCAGCCAGGCGGCGACGGCGGGCCTTCCGGGAACAGGGCCGGTGCAAGCTCCGCCAGCGCGCGGACGTAGACGGGGCGCTTGAAGTAAATGACTTCCTTGACCGGGCGCCAGTAGTCGACCCAGCGCCAGCGGTCGAATTCCGGGCGATCGCTGGCATCCAGGCGCACGGCGTGTTCGCCCGTTACCAGGCGCAGCAGGAACCAGATCTGTTTCTGACCGATGCAGCGGGGCGTACTGTTGCGCCTTATATAGCGCGGCGGCAGCCGGTAGTGCAGCCAGTCTCGCGTGCGACCGACCATTTCCACATCGGCCTCCCGCAGCCCGACCTCCTCATGGAGTTCCCGGTACATCGCCTGCTGGGGGTTTTCGCCCGGATGCACGCCGCCCTGCGGGAACTGCCAGCCACGTTGACCGGCGCGTCCCGCAAGCATGACCAGTCCCGTATCGTTGCACAGGATGATGCCCACGTTGGCACGGAATCCTTCCGCATCGATGAAATCCATCGTCGCCTGCCAGGCTGTCTCCAAATTGCGACCAGTATTTCACACCTGTGCCGCGAACGCGACAAGATGCTCGGTCGCCAGCCGGATACCGATCCGCTCGCCGGGCGCGTGATTATGGTGACTGGGGACTGACGCGAGCACGCGGGCACCGGAATCCAGCGCCAGCGCGTAGAGAAACTCCGAGCCCTTGAAGCTGCGCTCGACCACGCGTGCGGTGGTGGCGCAGGCATCGTCATGCAGTACATCGTCCGGGCGCAAGAGCAGGTCGACCTGCGCGCCGGGACGCAGACTGTCTGCGCTGTGTCCGCGGGCCACGCCCAGCTCGGTATCGATACCGCCATCGCCCCGCACGATGCCCTTCAGCCACGCCCCCCGGCCGACGAACCCCGCGACGAAGCGGTTGACCGGCTGATGGTAGAGCACGTAACTGTCGTCCCACTGCTCGAGGCGACCCTCGCGCATGACACCCAGACAATCCGCCAGCGCAAACGCCTCTAGCGGGTCGTGGCTGACTACCAGCACCGTGGTACCGAGCTGGCGCAGAATCTGTTTCACCTCGACCAGCAGGCGCTCTCGCAGCGCGGGATCCAGATGTGCGAAGGGCTCGTCCATCAGCAGCAGGCGTGGCCGCGGCGCCAGCGAACGAGCCAGCGCGACACGCTGCTGCTGACCGCCGGAGAGTTCCTGCGGGAACGCGCCGGCGTGTTCGGCGAGCCCGACGAGTTCGAGCATTTCGGCGACCCGACGCCGGCGTTCCGCCCGCGCCACGGCATGAAGTCCGAACTCGATGTTGCCGGTGACGCTCAGGTGCGGCAGCAGCGCGTAGTCCTGGAACACCATGCCGATGCGGCGCTTTTCCGGCGGCAGGTGGCGGCCGGGCTCCGCCAGCACTTCCCCGTGCAGG
>JBGTIC010000414.1:0-6321 GCA_041745895.1 Gammaproteobacteria bacterium | reverse complement strand
ACGGGCTGTACCACGCTCGATCCCTACACCCGCGAGGAGCGCACCGCGCGCGCCACCACGGGCGCTGCCATCGGTGCCGGCGTGGGTGCGGTGGTCGGCCTGGTGTCGGGCAGTGATGCCGTGGAGCGTCGCCAGCGTGCGTTGATCGGCGCTGGTGTGGGCGCCCTGGCCGGTGGTGCCGTCGGCGCCTATATGGACCGCCAGGAGAACGAGCTGCGCCAGCGCCTGGACGGCAGCGGCGTGAGCGTGACCCGCATGGGTGACAACATCACGCTGAACATGGACGGCAACGTGACGTTCGATACCAACAGCGCGGCCCTCAAGGGTGAGTTCTTCGAAGTGCTCAATTCGGTGGCGTTGGTCGTCAATCGCTTCGACCAGACCCTGATCGAGGTGGCCGGCCATACCGACATCACCGGCACGCGTGACTACAACATGACGCTGTCGCAGCGTCGTGCCGAGAGTGTCGCGCAGTATCTCGGCGGCCAGCAGGTCAACCGCCAGCGGCTGATCACCGCCGGCATGGGCCCCGACTATCCGGTGGCGAGCAACGACAACACGCAGGGCCGTGCGCTGAACCGTCGGGTCGAGATCACGCTGGTGCCGCTGACGGCTGGCTGATTGCGCGTACAGCGTCAAGCCAGTGTCAAGCGAGGCCCCGGGTGGCAAATGCCGCCCGGGGCCTTTTTGCAGTCTGGCGTCAACGCTATTCAGCCATTCCTCCGGCCCCCGTCCGCAGATCCTGGACGCCCTCCAGACTGGAATGGCCACCGCCGTCGCCCCGGCGGATTACGCTGAACGAGCCGTCCGTCTCCAGCACGACCGCCTCTGCATCTGCCAGGGAAGCCAGACCCGCCGAGCGCACCGCCGCGCGGATCTCATCGCGCGTAACGCGTGCCTGCCTGAGGGCGGAGGGCAGGAATTCTCCACGGTGCAGCAGCATCATCGGTTCGCCGGTTACGAGCTGTCGTATCCAGCGCGCGCGTACGCTCGACCAGGTCACCACGAACTGCAGTCCGATCAACAGCGCGAAGGCCAGTGCCCCTTCCGCCAGCGCCACATCGGCGTTGAGCAATACCGCAGCGAGCGTCGAACCAAGGGCGACGGTCACGATAAGGTCGAAGGCGTTCATCTTCGACAGCGTGCGCTTTCCCGAGAACCGCAGGAAAAGTATCAACGTGATGTAGGCAAGCAAGCCGACGACCAGCGTCCGCGCCAGAGTCTGCCAGTCGCTGAAGAAAAACTGCTCCATCGCCGCCTCCGTAGCCTAATCGCTGCGCGGGGTCACTGATTGCACGGCCTCAAGCTCGTGCGGCAGCGTCAGGGCTCTCTGGGCGTAGCTCAGTGCAAGTTTCGAGTGCGCGATCGCCGCCTCGCTCATCTCGTGATTTCCGAGCAAGGTGAGAGAGTGAAGTGCCTCCTGCAGCCGGATTACCACCTCGACCAGCGAGGCGCCGTCACGGGCAATCGCGTTGAATGCGTCATCAAACAACTCATCGACTTCGATCGCACGCATCGCCACCCGATCGAACTCAATCGTGTGGTCGTCGTTCTTCGCACGCGCCTGTGCCCAGCGCACGAAAAGGCGCACCATGGTTCCGAGGATGTCGATCGCAGTGCCGGGATCGTTTACGGAGGGCGACAGCGCACGACTCGCGATCTGGGAGAGAGCGATAAGGCCGAAGCGGGGATCCGACTCGAAGGTTCGCCGATCGTCGATCACAAAGGCCTCGGCGACGATATCCGGGGCGTGCACTTTCTCGGGGATGTTCCGCTTTTCAATAAACGCCAGCGGGCTGCCCGGCGTGGCAAACGACCCCGGCAGCGCGCAGACCAGGATTCTGCTGTCAATATGCTCTGCGAACTCCTGGAGCTGTTTGACGTTAATGTTCTGGATGTAGCCAGCGCATTCCGGGTAGACGGCGGTCCCCTCCTGACCCGCGGCGGTTGCTCTCGCGGCGCCCATCGTCGCGTGCCTGGCCAGAAGTTCAAGCGCGGAATCGGTCGCCGTTTCCAGCTTGCTGATGGTATTGCCCATCTGACCCAGCCTGGCGATTCGATCCACCCACCGTACGAAACTCACGATGACCAGAGCAAATACAACGATCGTGATGAGGAACAGAACGAAGCGGCCGGACTGTTGATAGAAACCGTTGAGCAACGCGGCCAGGGCGACGACGCTGAATATGAAGGCGCCAATGAAGGTCGCCAGTGCATTCTGCGATACGTCGTCACCCACCACCAACGGAAACGAGCGCGGTGTCGCAGAGTTGCTTGCCGATGCGTAGGCCGACAACATCGCGCCCACCGCAAACACCGAAATGACGAGCATGCTGGCCGAAATGATGGTCAGCAATGTCTCGATGGAATCTGCGCTGATGTCCGGCAGGGAATCCGCTGATATGAAGTAATCCGCAAGCCCGGCGACAAAGGCTGCGAGCAGCGACAGGACACAACTTATCAGCGGCTTCAGCCAGAGGCGCTCCTGCAGCCGGGCGATGTAGAACCTGGCCGTGCCGAGAATTCCTCGATTCAGCCGCGATCCCGAGCTCATTGACTCGCTGTGTCGTGAAAACACATCCGATTGGAGCCCGACTTTTTAGCCCTGTACATGGCCTGATCCGCAGCCTGCAGCAGAGCGACAGGCGATGAGGCGTCCTGTGGGTAGAACGTGATGCCGATGCTGGCCGAGATCTGCACGGACTGTTGGGCGATGTGGAAAGGCTTGGCGAGGGCCTCGATGATCGTCTGGGCTACCCGCTGAACACCCACGCGTTGTTTGGCGCCCGCAAGAATCACCGCAAACTCATCTCCGCCCAGACGCGCCACCGTATCGTCGTTGCGGACGCACTCGACAAGACGCTCTGCCACCTCGCACAGCAAACGGTCCCCCGCGTCATGGCCGAGCGTATCGTTGACCTCCTTGAAGCCATCGAGATCCAAGAAAAGTATGGCCAGCGGCAGGCTGCTACGCTGTATATGCTTGACCTCCTGCTCCAGACGATCCATGAACAGACGTCGGTTGGGCAGCCCCGTAAGCAGATCATGGTGGGCGTTGTAGAGTACCTGCTCTTCGGCGAGCGCCTGTTGGGTGATGTCCCTGGAGATACAGACCGTGGCTTCGGTGTTTCCCTGTTCGTCCAGCACAGGTGCAAGCAGATACTCGAACCTTTCGCCGTGGCCCGAGGCAAAGGTGTGGACGAACTTGCCTCGGAAGGTAGAGTGGCTGGCAATTACCTTTTCAAGGTTGTGCTGAAAATCCGCGGCAAATGGAAAGCCGAGATCAAATGTAGATTTTCCGATGATCGATGCCGGCTCCAGAGCAAACAGCTGGGCGGTGGCCTTGTTCGCATAAACGAATCGGCCTTCAAGATCCAGCACGTAGATGGGATCAGGCGAGGCGAGCAAGACGGCGCCGAACAACCGGGTCTCCATCTCCTTCAGGATGGCATACTGCTCGAGAGATTCGGCGACCGCCTGGTCTATCGCCTCATGAAACCGGGTAAGGTCTTCGAGCTGTGTGCCGGAAATCGTCGGGTGCGCTTTGGTCCAGTGCGAGACCACACTCGCGCGCAGCGCGCGAAACTCGGAAACTGCCTCCACGACACTGAAGCCGCTCGTATGTCGATCGCCACCGTGGACTTCCGCCCAGGTCTCCTGGCCATCGTCCCGCCCGTTGCCTTTCGATTTGGCGGCCTGTTCGGAGTCACTCTGGCGTGACTCAATATCGTCGGCAATCTCCAGCAGCATCTGCTGGGCGTGGTCGCGCAGCCCGGCCTTGTTCATATGGTTGGCACTGAGGATGGTTTTGGCGAAATCTTCCCAATCCTGGAGGATTGCGGGGAGTTCGGCGCGAATGAAGTCGGGTAATCGCATCTGCTCGTATTCGCGTGCAGCAAATCAAGGGGGCACTATTGGTACATACTTTCAGGGGTCACGTCTATGCGCCGGGCCGCCTACCCTGCCGAGGCGTGCTGCTACTTGAACGACTTGAGCTTTCAGTGTCGCCAGGGTTGAGAAAAGTGGCGATGGTCACGAACCCCGCAAGGTATGCGAGGGCCTGAATGAGTGCGGCAACGCCGCCTGCCTTCTGTAGGTGGATCATGTTGCCGTTATCCTCCTGAAGTGCTATTTCACAAAGCCCTGCTCCTTGTAGCTGGCGAAACAGGCCTTGGTAAGCGTCCCGAGTTCTGCCAACAGCCCTGGCTCCACTGCCGAGAAGTTGAAGCACGACTTGCCTTGCATTCGTGCCTTAAGCTCGGGTGACGCGGAGGCCAGAAGCTCAGGGCTCAGATAGATCGGCATCAGGTGGAAGCTGACGTACGTCTTTTTGATCTGGACCGCGCCGAAAAACAACGGCTTCTTATTCTTCTGAATGTGTCGTGTGTTTACGTACAGTTCTTGCGCGTCATCCCGCGTGGCCACGAGCTTGGCCGCGTACGGGATCATGAGCTTGCGCAATTCTGAAAAGACGAGATTCAGATCCGGCATGCTCGACTCCTGGGTGGTGGTGGCGATGACCTGGATTGCGAGGCCTAAGGACCGACTCCCGCTTCTCCACACCGACCGGATCAGCTCCCCACCGCGACCCGCAACCGCCCCAGTGCCACCGCCTCAATCTGCCGCACGCGCTCTGCCGAAACCCCGTACTCATCGGCCAGTTCCTGCAGCGTCGCCTTGCTGTCTGCCAGCCAGCGACGCTTCACGATGCTGCGGCTGCGATCATCGAGCCCCGCGATCGCATCTTCCAGGCGCGAGCTCGTATCGGCTTCCCAATCTTCGGCCTCTATCACTTCTGCCGGGTCGGCGTCGTGGCTGTGGAGGTAGGACGCGGGGCCGAAGCTGCTGTCTTCATCTTCATTGCCGGGCGCAGGGTCGAATGACATGTCCGGCGATGACATGCGCCGTTCCATCTCGGTGACTTCCGCCACGGGCACACCCAGGTCGCGGGCCACGGCCTCGGTCTCTTCGCTGGTCAGCCAGCTTAAGTTCTTTTTCATGCTGCGCAGGTTGAAGAACAGCTTGCGCTGCGCCTTGGTGGTGGCGATCTTCACCATGCGCCAGTTGCGCAATACGAACTCATGAATCTCGGCGCGGATCCAGTGCACCGCAAACGACACCAGGCGTACGCCCACGGTCGGGTCGAAGCGCTTGACTGCCTTCATCAGACCAACGTTGCCTTCCTGGACCAGGTCGCCCATCGGCAGGCCGTAGCCGGTATAGCCGCGGGCAATGTGCACCACGAAGCGCAGGTGCGAGAGCACCAGCTGCCGGGCGGCATCCAGATCGTCGTTGTCACGAAGCTGTGTCGCCAGGGCGTGCTCGTCTTCAGCGCTCAGGATGGGCACGGCGTTCACGGCCTGGATATAGTGCTCCAGGCTGCCGACCGGGCCGGCGAGCATAAGATCATGATTTTTAGGGATAATGGCTGTACTCATGGCAGTTCGCTCTGTTGATTGGCTGCAAGTCTAGCACTCAGGTCGTTAGAGTGCTAAATCCGGCCAGGGTTCAGGCGGAACTCACATCACGTAGGTTCGATCTCGCGCAGGTGCCGCGCGGTGGCCACCCAGGCCCCCAGCCAGCCCAGCAGAGTGCCGCCGCCCAGCATTAAACCAAAGCCGATCATGCCCGGGCCCACCAGCGAGAACTCCGAGCCGTACAGGCCCGCCAGGCGCGCGACGGGCCCGGCGAGGGCCAGCAATGCGGCCCCGGTCAGGATCACCGCCAGCAGGCCGCCGGTAATGCCGTACCAAAGCCCGCCATACAGGAACGGCCGGCGGATGAAGCCGTCGGAGCCGCCGATCAGCTTCATCACCTCGATCTCGCTGCGCCGGTTCTGGATGTCCAGGCGGATGGTGTTGCCGACGATAATGATTACCGCCAGCCCCAGCAGCAGCAGCGTGATTTCCGTGGCCCGGCGGGCGATGTCGATGATGCCCAGGAAGCGCTCCACCCAGGCGGTGTCTAGCTGCACCAGCTCCACCTCCTCGAGCGCGCCGAGCTCGGCGGCCAAGGCCGCTACGGCCTCAGCCCCCAGACTGGGCGCCGGGCGTACCACCAAGGTATGCGGCAGCGGGTTCTCACCCAGCGACTCCAGCGCTGCGGTGAACCCGGAATGCTCGCGGAACTCCACCAGGGCCGCCTCGGCGCTGATGATCTCCACCGCCGTGATGCCCTCGCGCGCACGGGTCTGCACGGCCAGCGCCTCGGCGCGCTCCAGCGCTACGCCATGGTTCAGGTACACGCTGAAGTCCACGGCCGATTCCCAGCCGGCGCTGAGCACGCGGGCATTGGCGACCAGCACGTTCAGCCCAGCCGGCA
>JBGTIC010000413.1:0-1502 GCA_041745895.1 Gammaproteobacteria bacterium | reverse complement strand
GGCTGCAGCCGCTGCGGCAGTGGCGCTCATCGCGATTGTCAGCGTGCAGAATCTCGGCACCGATGACCCTCAGCCGGTCTTGCTGACAACGGATGCTCAGTCGCTCGCTCCTGCAAACGTAGCGACGCCGGTACAGGCCGGCGCGCCGGCGGTGGCCCGCGACAGCCCGGCGGGCGAGGTCGTGTCGCAGCCGATGATCCGACTGACCAACTACCTGATGAGTCACGGCGAGGTCGCCGGCGGCCTGGGCCGCAAGACCATTCACAGCGGCATTGTGGGGACCTCTGCAGCGCAGATCATGGGAGGCTATGTCGAGACGCCGGCAGCGGCCCCCGAGCCGGTCGAACGTGACGGCCGCTGAGCCCATGAGCGGGCCGCACCGCTCAAGCGCTCTGGCGGCCCTCGCCGGATGCTCGATGCTGCTGGCTAGTGTCTGGTGCGGCGCGGCGGCCGCCGAGGATGCGCACGACTGGCTTGACAGGATGAACCGGGCGGTCGAGGAACTCAACTACGAGGGAACCTTCGTGCACATGCACGAAGGTCGCGCCGAGACCCACTACATCGTGCACCGCTACATGGACGGCCTCGTCAGCGAGCGCATCATCTCCCTGGATGGCGCCGGCCGCGAGATCGTGCGCCACGAGGAAGAGGTGACCTGCATCCTGCCGGATCAGCAGACGGTCCTGGTAGAGAGCCGGCGCACGGCCAGCCCATTGTCCGCAGCCCTGCCCGGCTACAGTGCCGCGCTGGACGAGCATTACCAGCTGACCCTCGGCGGCCGCGAACGCGTCGCCGAGCGAACTACGCGGGTGCTTGAGATTCGTCCGCGCGATGCGTTTCGCTACGGCTACACGCTGTGGCTGGATCAGGCCACGGCGATGCCGCTGCGATCTCAGGTGACCGACGAGCAGGGGGAGATCGTCGAGCAGATCCTGTTCACGACCCTGAGTATGCCCGAATACATCCCGGCCTCCGCGCTGTCGCCGACCACGTCGACCCAGGGCTTTACCTGGCTGCGCCGTCAGGAACAGGCGGTTGCCTCCACCCAGGTGGGCTGGCGTGCGGCGCGGCTGCCCGCGGGATTCCGGCTGACCGGGGCTTCGGTGGAAATGCTGGCCGACTCACGCTATCCGGTGCAGCACCTTGTCTACTCCGACGGACTGGCCTCGGTTTCAGTGTTCGTGGAAGATCCTCAGGCCGAAGGTGAGTGGCCGCTGGGACTTGCGCGCATGGGTGGCGCCAATGCCTTCTCGCTGCGCCAGGCGGGACGACTGGTGACCGCTGTTGGCGAGGTGCCGGCGCTGACGGTCGAGACCATCGCCCGCTCGCTTGAGGAGGGCGATCCCGGGGAGTTCAGTGCAGATGCGCAAAGATGACTGGCTGGAAGTCGTCGGCACCGTCACGGCAACCGATGAGGTCAGCCTTGGGGTGAGCGCCGGCTGCCCGCGCTGTGATCGCGGTGAGGGCTGTGGCCAGAGCGCCTGGTTTGCCGCGCGCGCACA
>JBGTIC010000412.1:0-6816 GCA_041745895.1 Gammaproteobacteria bacterium | reverse complement strand
TCGGTCGCTGCCAGCCGCCCGGCCGGGTGGCCACGCCGGAGCAGGCCACCGATCAGACTGCGCGCCATATTGCCGGCGCCGATGAAGCCAATCTGGATGTCTGCGTTCATCTCTGGAACTCCTGTGCGCTCGCATCGAGCGGCCCGGTGGGCTGGCGCGGACCGAAGATGGCGGTACCGACGCGCACCAGCGTGGCTCCTTCCATGATGGCCGCGGTGAGATCCGCGGTCATGCCCATCGACAACTCATCCATCGCCAGGCCCTCGCCGCGCAGCGTCCCGGCAAGCTCGCGCAGGCGCGCGAAGTAGGGTCGGGAGTCTTCCGGTCGCTCCGGCGCAGGCGGGATGCACATCAGTCCGCGCAGCCGCAGCCGGGGTAGCCGTGCCACCCGTGCTGCCAGCGCCGCAAGCTCGTCCGGTGCCACGCCACCTTTGGAGGTCTCGTTGCTGATGGCCACCTGCAGGCAGACGTTGAGCGCCGGGACATGATGGGGTCGCTGCCGGTCAAGTCGCTCGGCGATCTTGTAGCGGTCCACAGAATGCACCCACTGGAAGTGCTCGGCGACCAGCCGGGTCTTGTTGGATTGCAACTGGCCGATGAAATGCCAGCACAATCGTGCCTGATCGCAGGCGCGGATTTTTGCAACCCCCTCGGCGGCCTGATTCTCACCGAAATCGCGCTGTCCCAGGGCGGCCAGCGCGAGCACCTCAGCGGCGCTGCGTGTCTTGCTGACAGCCACCAGTTTGATCGCCGCAGGATCGCGTTTTGCGACCTGCGCAACAGTTTCGATTTCGAGCTTCACCCGCCGGAAGCTATCCGTGAGATCAGTCACGCTTTGGCTCCAGCGCTTCTCTATACTAGGTTCGGTGCTTCGGACCTTATGGTAAATTCGTCCTGCCGTTGCAGGAGTGTATTCAAGCGGACTTCGCACCCGGTGCGCAGACCGCCGTCAGCCAGATTCGCAAGGCCACGACATGACCGTCGACATCGCGCAACTTCTCGCCTTCGCCGTCAAGAACAAGGCGTCGGACCTTCACCTCTCTGCAGGCGTGCCGCCGATGCTGCGCGTCGACGGCGATGTCAAGCGAGTGAACATGCCCGCATTGCAGCACAAGGAAGTGCACGCAATGGTATACGACATCATGAACGACAAACAGCGCAAGGATTTCGAGGAGTTCTTCGAAACCGATTTCTCTTTTGAAATCCCCAAGCTGGCGCGCTTCCGCGTCAACGCCTTCAATCAGCAGCGCGGCGCCGGTGCGGTATTCCGGATGATTCCCTCGGAGATCCTCACACTGGAGGATCTCAACGCCCCCAAGAGCTTCAAGGACATCTCGATGCATCCGCGCGGCATCGTGCTTGTGACCGGGCCCACCGGCTCGGGCAAGTCCACGACGCTGGCGGCGATGATCGACTACATCAACGACAACAAGCCTGACCACATCCTGACCATCGAGGATCCGATCGAATTTGTGCACGAGAGCAAGCGCGCGCTGATCAACCAGCGCGAGGTGCATCGCGACACGCTGGGCTTCGCCGAGGCCCTGCGCTCGGCGCTGCGCGAGGATCCCGACGTGATCCTGGTCGGTGAAATGCGTGATCTTGAAACCATTCGCCTGGCGCTCACCGCGGCCGAGACCGGCCACCTGGTGTTCGGCACCCTGCACACCAGCTCCGCGGCCAAGACCATCGACCGCATCGTGGATGTGTTTCCGGCTGCCGAGAAGGAAATGGTGCGCTCCATGCTCAGCGAGTCCCTGCGCGCAGTGATTTCGCAGACTCTGCTCAAAAAGGTCGGTGGCGGCCGAATCGCTGCCCACGAAATCATGATCGGCACGCCGGCGATCCGCAATCTGATCCGCGAAGGCAAGATCGCGCAGATGTACTCGGCCATCCAGACGGGTCAGCAGCACGGCATGCAGACCCTGGACCAGAATCTCTCCGAACTGCTCTCCCGCGGCCTGATTACCAAGGAAGAGGCGCGGTTCAAGGCAGTCAACAAGGAGTCCATCTGACCCGCAAGGGTCGGGTGAGCTCATCCAAGGGAGTCGCCATGGAGCGTGATCAAGCCATCCGCCTGATGCAGAATCTGCTCAAGCGCATGATCGAGAGCAACGGCTCTGACCTGTTCATCACTGCAGGATTTCCGCCCGCCATCAAGATCGACGGCGAGATCAAGCCAGCAGCCGACCGTCCGCTGACCCCCGAGCAGAGCTCGGTGATGGTGCGTGCCATCATGAACGACAAGCAGACGCGCGAGTTCGACGCCTCCAAGGAGTGCAACTTCGCCATCGCACCGCAAGGCATCGGCCGCTTCCGCGTCAGTGCTTTCGTGCAGCAGGGTCAGGTCGGTGCGGTGCTGCGCACCATCACCACCAAGATCCCTACGATCGAGTCATTGATACTGCCGGAGGTGATCAAGGACGTGGCCATGACCAAGCGCGGTCTGGTCATCATCGTCGGCGGTACCGGGTCGGGCAAATCCACCACACTGGCTGCCCTGGTCAATCACCGCAACGTCAATTCGCGCGGCCATATCGTCACCATCGAGGATCCGGTCGAGTACGTACACAGCCACCAGGGCTGCGTGGTGACCCACCGCGAGGTCGGCGTCGACACCGAG
The DNA here is from genome assembly GCA_041745895.1 of Gammaproteobacteria bacterium. Taxonomy (GTDB): domain Bacteria; phylum Pseudomonadota; class Gammaproteobacteria; order Steroidobacterales; family PWYM01; genus PWYM01. Next base: position 4,193 of record JBGTIC010000412.1, on the reverse strand, counting down.
AGCTGGCACAACGCGCTGAAGAACACGCTGCGTCAGGCGCCCGATGTCATCCTGATCGGCGAGATCCGCGACCGCGACACCATGGAATATGCCGTGCAGTTTGCCGAGACCGGCCACCTGTGCCTGGCCACGCTGCATGCCAACAGCTCCAACCAGGCGCTGGATCGCATCATCAACTTTTTCCCCGAAGAGCGCCGCGAACAGCTGCTCATGGATCTGTCCCTGAATATCCGCGCGCTCATTTCGCAGCGTCTGATCCCGCGCCAGTCCGGCACCGGCCGCATTGCCGCCATGGAAATCATGCTCGACTCACCGCTGATCTCGGACCTGATCTTCAGGGGCGATGTCACGGGCATCAAGGAGATCATGGCCAAGTCCACGCGCATGGGCATGCAGACTTTCGATCAGGCGCTCTTCGCGCTGTATGAAGACGGCATCATCAGCTACGAGGAGGCGTTGCGAAACGCCGATTCGAAGAACGAGCTGCGGCTTCGCGTCAAGCTTGAGAGCAAGCGCGAGGCGAACCTCGAGAAGGCCCAGGGCAGCAGCCTGACCATGGCCGAAGAGTCGCGCGAAACCTCCTACTAAGACAAGAAGCTGCGTTCGTGAATACCAAACCCCTGTTGAAACTGATGGTCGAGCGCCAGGCCTCGGATCTGTTTTTCACCACGTTCGCGCCCGTGAAGATCAAGATCGACGGGCGGATCATGCCGGTGAACAAGCTCGAGCTGACCGCCAAGATGGTCAAGCAGGCGGCGGTCAGCCTGATGAACGAAGAGCAGATGGAAGCCTTCACGCGCGATCTGGAGATCGACTTCGCGATCTCGGAAGCCGGCCTTGGCCGTTTCCGCGTCAACATCTTCCATCAGCGTGGCAACATTGCCATGGTGCTGCGCTATATCACCGCCGATATGCCCAGGCTCGATGACCTCGGCATGCCCGAGACCCTGAAGGACCTTGTGCTGCACAGGCGCGGCCTGATTCTGATGGTCGGTGCCAGCGGCAACGGCAAGTCGACCACGCTGGCAGCCATGGTCAATCATCGCAACGAAACCACCTCATCGCACATTCTGACGATCGAGGACCCCATCGAATTCCTGCATCCGAACAAACAGTCCATCGTCAATCAGCGCGAGGTGGGTCTGGATACGCGCAGCTACGGGCGTGCGCTGAAGACCGCCATGCGCTCAGCACCCGATGTCATCCTCATCGGCGAGATCCGCGACCGCGAGACCATGCAGGCGGCGCTGGACCTGGCCGGCACCGGCCATCTTGCGATCGCGACGCTGCATGCGAACAATGCCGCCGAGACCCTGGACCGGGTCATCAACATGTATCCCAGTGATCAGCACAAGCAGGTGCTGATGGACCTGTCGCAGTACCTGCGCGCGATCATCTCCCAGCGCCTGGTACGCACACGCGACAGCAAGCGCTGCGCAGCCGTCGAGGTGCTTCTGGGTACTCCGCACATCGCCGAGCTGATTCTCAAGGGTGACATCAGCGGCGTGAAGGAGGCGATGCGCGAGAGCAGCGAGGCGGGCGTGCAGAACTTCGATACCGCGCTGTTCAGGCTCTACAAGGCCGGGCGTATCTCGATGGAAGAGGCGCTGACCCACGCCGACTCTCGCGCAAATCTCGAGGCGCACATCAACTTCGCGTAGTTCGCGATCCGCCGCGCGGGCGCTTCAGGCTCCGAAGAACACCTCCGAGGCTTCAAACACCGGCCCATCGACGCACACGCGCTTCATCGCAGGCCCGGCCGCGGTGCGCACCTCGACAGCACACCCCGCGCAGCCACCGACCGCACAGGCCATATACTCCTCGAGCGATACCTGGCAAGGCAGCTGGAAGTCCGCGGCCAGCGCGGCCACTGCACGCAGCATCGGTGTTGGTCCGCAGGCATAGATTGCGACTTCGGCGCGCGCCTGCTGCGAAAGCGCGCCCAGCCACAGCCTGGCCAGGTCCGTGACATAGCCGGGATGGCAGCCGGGAAGCCCCGCCAGGCTGGTGAGCCGGCTGGGTATGGCCTGGTCTTCGAGAGTGCGCAGTGCGGCCGAGGCACTTGCCGGCAGGCCTGCGACAGGCGCGGGTGCTTGCGCCAGTTCGAACGGAAAGGCGATCTCCGAGCCCATCAGCACCAGGGGTTGCCAGTTCGCGCGCTTGTCATCGCGAAGCGACTCGGCCAGGAACAGCATGGGCGGGATGCCGACGCCGCCGCCGAGCAACAGGGTCCTGGGCCGCGCCGGGTCGAGCCGGAAGGGCTGGCCAATCGGTCCCAGTACACTCAGCGACTCACCGACCCTGCGCTGCGACAGCCGGGTGAGCCCATGACCGTGCGTCTTGTACAGGAACTCCAGCCACCCCTGCGTGGGGTCGACGCGCATGATCGACAGCGGCCGGCGCATCGGCAATTCCTCATCGCAGCGCAGGTGGGCGAAACTCCCCGCACGCGCATGCGCCGCGCACTGCGGTGCATGCACGCGCAGGATGTACTGCCCGTCGGGATGAGCCTCGTGACCGAGTACCCGGGCATCGTGCAGATAGATCGTACCGCGATGCCCGCGTGCGGTATCCGTTGCGCCCATGCAAGCCTCCTGGGAGCGCGGTGAGCCTCACGCCCCGCGCAGGTGATGATGATCCTGCAGCCACTGACGGGCGATCACCCGGGCGGCTTCCCTGTCGATATCCTCGCGTTGCAGCCGCCGGCGGCGCAAACCGGTCGCGCGCTGTTCACGCAGGTGTGCCTGGGCCTCATTGGAGCTGTGCCGTTCGTCGATGGTGTCGACCCGAAGTGCGCTGCGGCGGGCCAGTTCTTCGGCGAACGCGCGCGCCGCGAGCGTCATCGCCGAGTCGCTGCCATCGGCATTATAGGGCAGGCCGACCACCAGCAGATCGGGTTGCCACTCGCGGATCAGCGCGCTGATGCCCGCCCAGTCGGGTTGGTCTGACCGCGCCTGGAGCGTCGCCACCCCGCGTGTCAAACCCGCACGGCTCTCACCGGTGGCCACACCCGTGCGCCTGCGTCCGTAGTCGAACGCCAGCAACGTGACGTGGGCCTCAGCGCCTTGCGCCATCGTCGACGCGGGGCTGGCTCAGGCGTGTCCGGCGTAGCTGCTGAGCTTCGTCAGGTCGATGCCCAGCAGTCCGGCCGCGCGGCGCCAGCGTTGCTCGACCGGCACCTCGAAAATCAGGGCAGGATCGGCGGCCACGCTCAGCCAGGCGTTTGCGGCCATCTCCTGTTCGAGCTGTCCGGCGCCCCAGCCAGCATAGCCGAGCACGACGAGCGCGCGATCGGGCCCGCGCTCGTCGGCGATGGCTGCGAGCACGTCCTGGGAGGTGGTGACCTGCAGGTCATCGGAGATGGCCAGCGTCGAATCCCACTCGCCACCGCGCGGGTGGAGCACGAAACCGCGATCCTGCTGCACCGGTCCGCCCTGCATGACCGGGCTGCCCGCCAGCTGTGCGTTGCTGGTGCTCATGCCCAGCTGCGTGAACACCTCGCCCAGATCCATGTCCAGTGGCCGATTGATGACCAGGCCCAAAGCGCCGGCCTCGTTGTGCTCGCACACCAGGGTCACGGTTTCGCCGAAATTCGGATCGCCCATGCCGGGCATGGCGATCAGGAAGTTGTTGGCCAGGCTGTCCATGGGCGGTGCGTCCTCCAGCGGCCGAAGCCGTCGCTGCTGATTCTAGCGCGTCGCATCGATGAATTTGTCTCAGGCCCTCAACGCCGCCCGCCAGGCCGATTCGCCGGCGCATCGCTGTCGGTGAAACGCCACTCGTAGGCGAAGCGCAGCTGTTCATAGCGCAGCTTCAGCGTCTCGTCGAAGGGTTCGAAGGGCGCAGCCATGCGCAGGATGTTCAGCGCGGCCTGGTCCAGGAAAGAATGGCCTGACGAGCGCTTGACGACGATGTCGGCGAGTGTGCCATCGGCGCGGATGGCTACTTCGAGGACCGGGTTGCCGGCAAGACCTGCGGCACGGGCCTGTTCGGGATAATTCTGCGTGCCGATGCGCTCGACGCGATTTCGCCAGGCCGCGAGGTAGGGGGCTGCCTCGTCGGCGCGGGTATCCGGTCCGATCAGCAGTTCGCGCACCGGTGCGTCGACCTCGAGACGATCATCATCGCTGAGCAGCCGGGTCAGCGGGCGGGTCGGATCCTGCGCCTCCTGGGCCAGCTGCGGCCGCTCGGCC
>JBGTIC010000411.1:0-5788 GCA_041745895.1 Gammaproteobacteria bacterium | reverse complement strand
CCGTCGCTCCCCGTGTCGAGGCTGCCGCGTCGCCGCCGGTTCCAGCGCCACGCCCACAGGGCCGGGCCCGAACAGGCATACAGCAGAAAACCCAGAAACAGCACGACCGGCGGATTCAAAGACACCAGCATGAAAAACGCGGGGATCAACAGCAGATGCGTGAAGCGCACGCGACCGCCGAGATTGACGTCCTTGAAGCTGTAGTAGTGAAAGGCGCTGACCATGCAAACGGCGGCCAGCACCGTGATGATGAAGCCGGTCAGCAACGCGGGCAGCCCGTCGATATCCCTTACCGTGCCCAGCCACACCAGGCCACCCACCAGCGCAGCTGCCGACGGACTCGGCAGGCCATCAAAGAAACGCTTGTCGGCGCCTGCCGCGCGCGAGTTGAACCGCGCCAGGCGCATCGCAGCGGCTACCACATACAGAAACGCCGCCAGCCATCCCAGCCTGCCCCATGCAGTCCCGTATTCGGCGAGACGTTCCACACCCCACTGATAGACGACGACCGCGGGTGCGACACCGAAGGCCACCATATCGGAGAGGCTGTCATACTCCTTGCCGAAATCACTTTCGGTGCTGGTCATGCGCGCCACACGCCCGTCCAGACCGTCGAGAATGATGGACACATAGATCGCAATGGCTGAGGCAACGAAGTTGCCGTCTATCGCCGCCACGATCGCATAGAAACCCGAAAACAGCGCCGCCGTCGTCACCAGATTCGGCAGCAGATAGATGCCCTTGCGCCGAGGGCGCGGCGGCGCGATTTCCTGCTCGTCAGGCGCGGACTCGTTCATGACATTTGGCAGCTCGATGACATGCATTCATCGTGAGTGAATCATGGCGGGAAAGCAATTGCATGCGTCGTATCAGGGCGTTGCAGACTGCTGATTCGCAAGCTCCGCCAGCACGGTGTCGCCAGCGCGCACGCGATCTCCGGGGGCCACACTGACACTCGCGTTGGCGGGCACGAAGACCTGCGCCTCGCGTGCGATCCGCAACCACGCGGCGGGTTGCCCCTGGCCAATGCGCTCGCCGTAACCGATGAAGGCGCGCGCCTGGCCAAGCAGCGGAAAGGTACGAATCAGCACCACCACGTCTTCGCCGCCATCACTTCGCACCCACAGGCCGCGTGCGCGCTGCGCCTGACCGGTAGGCGAGCGTCGTCTGTCGGTAAGTTCCATGACCTTGCCCTCGATCGGGCTGCGGGCGGCGTAGGCACCAAGGTTGTCGATGCGAATCACCACACGCAGCGCCGGTCGCGCCAGGATGCCCTCATCGACCGGCTCGACAACGAGCACGCGTCCATCCACCGGGCTGACCACGGCATGGGGGCGCGCAGGCCCCCGTCTTGGCGGATCACGGAACAGCAGCACCAACAACATCAGGGGCAGCAGCAGAATGGCCGAGAGCCACCACCAGGACAGCGCCACACTCCCGGCCAGCAGCGCCAGCACCACGATCAGGAAGGGCCAGCCGTCGCTGGCCACCCACAGGGCCCGATGTCTCCTGACCAAGGTTTCCTCACTCCTTTCCGGCGGTCGCCCTGGCGCCGCTTTCATTCTGGCGCGTACGCTAGTGCAGCGCGGCAGCCATCGCAACCTTGCGGCGCATTCCACGCTAGAATCACGTGCCGATCCGCTCCTCAGGGTTTCACATGCGCCTGTCCAGTTTTCCAGTACACACGCTCAAGGAAGTGCCGTCCGAGGCCGAGATTGTCAGCCACCAGTTGATGCTGCGTGCCGGGTTGATCCGACGCCTGACCTCCGGCATCTACAGCTGGATGCCGCTGGGTCTGCGTGTGCTTCGCCGGGTCGAGCAGGTGGTGCGCGAGGAGATGAATCGCGCCGGTGCACATGAACTGCTGATGCCCGCCGTTCAGCCGGCGGAATTGTGGCGCGAATCCGATCGCTGGGACCGGTACGGTCCGCTGCTGCTGCGCATCACCGATCGGCATGCCAGGGAGTTCTGTTTCGGCCCTACCCACGAGGAGGTCATCACCGATCTCGCCCGTCGCGAGATCCGCAGCTATCGCCAGTTGCCGGTGAACTTCTACCAGATCCAGACCAAGTTCCGCGACGAGATCCGGCCGCGCTTCGGCGTGATGCGAGCTCGCGAGTTCATCATGAAGGACGCCTATTCGTTTCATGTCGACCAGGATTCGCTGGAAGCAGGCTACCAGCAGATGCGCCAGGCCTATACGCGCATCTTCTCGCGTCTGGGCCTTCGCTTCCGCGCGGTGGATGCCGACAGCGGGGAGATCGGCGGCAGTCGCTCCGAGGAGTTCCACGTGCTCGCCGACTCGGGCGAGGATGCCATCGCCTGGTGTGAAGCCGATGGCTATGCCGCGAACGTCGAGACTGCCGAGGCGCTTGCACCAGCCCGGCCGCGTGGCAAGCCGGCTCAGAGCCTGCGGGAAGTCGATACCCCCGGCGCCCGCACGATCACCGAGATCTCGGCGCTGCTCGACCTACCCGCCGATTCTTGCGTGAAAACCCTGATGGTCGAGGGCCGCGACGGCGGTGCGGTCGCGCTCGTGATTCGTGGCGACCACGAGCTCAACGCGCTGAAAGCGGCAAAGCTGCCACAGGTGGCAGACCCGCTGCACATGTGCGACGCCGAGACCGTGCGGCGCCATACCGGTTGCGAGCCCGGCTTCATCGGTCCCGTGGGCCTGACGGTACCGATCATCGCCGATCGCGCCGCGGCGGCACTGAGCGATTTCATCTGCGGCGCCAACCGGGTGGACACACACCTGCTGGGCTGCAACTGGGGTCGGGACCTGCCCGAACCCGCAGTGGTCGACTTACGCAATGTCGTGGATGGCGATGACAGTCCTCGCGGTGGGGGGAAGCTGCGCATCGACCGGGGCATCGAAGTGGGTCACATCTTCCAGCTGGGGCGCAAATACAGCCAGGCCATGGGCGCCACGGTGCTCGACGAAGCGGGCAACGAAGTGCCGATGATCATGGGCTGCTACGGCATTGGCGTGTCACGCATCGTCGCCGCCGCCATCGAGCAAAACCATGACGCACGCGGCATTATCTGGCCTGCGCCCATGGCACCCTTCGATGTTGTGCTCATCCCGATCAACTATGAAAAATCCGCAGCTGTCCGCGAGGCCGCCGACCGGCTGTATGCGGGACTGCAGACACGTGGCCTGGAAGTGCTGCTCGATGACCGGCCGGCGCGACCGGGTGTCAAGTTCGCCGATGCGGAGCTCATCGGGATCCCGCAACGCGTCGTGATTGGCGATCGGGCGCTGGCTGAGGGCATGGTTGAGCACCAGCGGCGCGACGAACACGAGGCGCGACGGGTGGCGCTGGCAGAGATCGAGGCGCAGGTCGTGCACGCGGGTACCTGGCATGCGGACATCGTGGACCAGTAGCGCAAGGCGCCGGATCACCGGCACGATCGCATTTTTGCTCGCCGCCCTGGCCCTCGCCGGCCCAGCCGTCGCGCAACGCGACGAGGCGCCTGATCCGGTATTGCGCGCGCTGTTGCTCGAAGCTGCCGCCGGCAGTGACAGCTTCAGCGACCGCTTTGATGCGGAGGTGTGGCTCAGCGACATGTCGCGACGCCTCACCCGCCAGGTGCCCGATGCACAGGAGCGCCTGCTGATTCTCAGACATGTGCACTACGAAGCGCAGCGCGTCGACCTGGCACCCGAGCTGGTCCTGGCGGTCATCGATGTGGAAAGCAACTTCGATCGTTTCGCAATCTCGTATGCAGGCGCGCGCGGCCTGATGCAGGTGATGCCGTTCTGGCTCGACGAGATTGGCCGGCCCGACGACAACATGTTTCACGTGCGTACCAATCTGCGGATGGGCTGCACGATCCTGCGCTACTACCTCGACGTCGAGAAGGGTGATCTCATCAAGGCGCTGGCGCGCTACAACGGCAGCCGCGGCCAGCGCTGGTATGCCGACCGTGTACTGGATCGACTGCGCACGCGGTGGTTCCAAGGCTGACAGGCAACCGGGTCCGAATTTCTAGGCGGTCGTGAACTCAGGACCGATCGCTGACTGGTGTGCTTGCGCAAGGTCCTCGATTTCCACGGCCCGGACACGCGCCAGTGGCGGTCCCTGCCACAGCCAGCCCGCCAGGGCCGCGATGGCGCCGGCCTCACCACATGCCGTGACCTCCACCCGCCCGTCAGGCAGATTACGCGCCACCCCGGCGAGCTTCAGTTCACGGGCTCTGTGCGCAGTGGCCGCACGAAAACCCACGCCCTGAACGCGTCCGCTGACGAAACAGCGCACGGCACGTCGTTCGGAATTCATCGAGCGATGCGGCGGGGCGTGCTAGCGCTCGCTGGCGCGACGCGCAGCCTCTGCCAGGTAGAGCGCCTCCTTGGCCCTCGCCTTGGCTTCCAGGGCTTCGTCGCGCGCAGTATCAAAACTGCGCAACTTGAGGTTCTGCTGGGCCCGGGCCAGCAGGTTGCGCGCCTGGTTCAGCTGTTCGGGCGCGTGATCGGCTGCGCCGGTTTGTTCCGCGGCCGTGATGGCCTGTCGTGCGTCGCTCATCTCCTGCACCGGGGCTGCACTGCACCCGGCGAACACCAGACACGCGATGACCAGGCTCAGCCATGAACTTCGATGCCGCGCGGTCGGTCCACGAACCGTCATCATCGACACCGCTTCTGTCTCCAAACAGCTACAATTGGGTCAGACGTTAACAGGGGCCCGAAGCGCACGTCAAGCCGCTTTCTCGCACACTGTCTGTACGCACAACACCAGTGAAATCAAACATCTACCTTGGAGCCGCGATTCTCATGACGCGCATTCTGGTGCTCTATTACTCCCGCCACGGCAGCACCCGGGAACTGGCACGCCAGGTCGCTCGCGGCGTGGCGTCACAGGACGCCTGCGAAGCCCTGCTGCGCACGGTGCCACCCGTCTCCGCGGTCTGCGAAGCCACCGAGGCGGAGATCCCCGACGACGGTCCGCCGTATGCCAGCCTGGACGACCTGGCCGACTGCGATGGACTGTTGCTGGGCAGTCCCACGCGCTTCGGTAACATGGCTGCGCCGCTGAAGTACTTTCTCGACGGCACCAGCGGACTGTGGCTGCAGGGGGGGCTGGCCGGCAAACCGTTCGGCGTCTTCACCTCGACGACCAGCCTGCATGGCGGCCAGGAGACGACCCTGCTGTCGATGGCCCTGCCGCTGTTGCACCATGGCATGCTGTGGTGCGGTCTGCCGTATACCCAACCCGACGTCACCACCACCCGTACGGGTGGCACGCCCTATGGCGCGAGCCATTTCGCGCCGGACGGCGAGACCACACCGAGCGGCGAGGAGGTGCGCATGGCCCAGGCGCTTGGCGCCCGCGTTGCGGGTATTGCCAGAACGCTGGCGGCATGACCGGCCTCGAGGCGCGTGCGCACGCGCTGATGCTGGCCGTTTTCCATGTGCTGATGGCCATGAGCCTGTGGCTCATCTGGATCGCGCTGCCCGGCACCGGACCGGGCCGTGCCATCTTCGCCGTGCTGCTGACGCTGCCGCTGGCTGCCCCCTTGCCAGGACTGTGGCGACGACACCGCACGACGGCAGTGTGGGCGAGCTTTGTGCTCACGCCTTATCTGGCCGTCGCGCTGATGGAAGTGGTCGCAAATCCGGCGGCGTGGTGGCCCGCCTCGCTGGTGATTCTGCTGTGCCTGCTGGCTCTGGTCTCGCTGGTCGCATGGCTGCGAATTTCACGGCTGCAGCGCAGTCTCTGAACCCTGCGACCCATCGGCGGCCTGCGTGGCGAGCACCTCGCGCACGAACGGCACGCTCAGGCGGCGC
>JBGTIC010000410.1:0-8658 GCA_041745895.1 Gammaproteobacteria bacterium | reverse complement strand
GCGCGGCGCGGTGGCTGGCGGGCAGGCCGGCGGGACTGTATGACATGGAGCACGTGCTGGGCCTGCGGCCCGGCGGCTGAGCGTTCGGAAGCACTCGCACGTCGTCGCCGGAGCGACTAGAATGCCTTCCCAGCCTGTATTTCCGTCACCACGAATTGAAGTCAGTGCCCGGTCGTCAGAGTCAATGACGCACCGGATTTTCGTGCGCGCACGAAATCTGCCATGAACTCTGCCACGACCTCTGACTGGGAGCCTGGAACGTGACACAACCCGCCATCCTTGCGCTTGAAGACGGCACGATCTTCCGCGGTCTGTCTGTTGGTGCCGAAGGCCGCACCATCGGGGAAGTGGTGTTCAACACCGCGTTGACCGGCTATCAGGAAATCCTCACCGATCCGTCCTACTGCCGCCAGATCGTCACGCTGACCTATCCGCATATCGGCAATGTCGGCTGCAACAGCGAGGACATGGAGTCGGGCCAGATCTATGCTTCCGGGCTTGTCATCCGGGATATGTCGATGGCGACGAGTAACTGGCGGTCGGAGTGGTCGCTGGCCGAGTTCCTGCGCCGCGGCAAGGTGGTCGCCATCGCCGACATCGACACCCGCAAGCTCACCCGCCTGCTGCGCGACAAGGGCGCCCAGTCCGGTTGCATCATCGCCGGTGGCTCACCCAGTGACGACGAAGCCATCGCGGCGGCGCGCAAATTCCCAGGGTTGAAAGGCATGGATCTGGCGAAGGTGGTCACCACGCAGCAATCCTACCAATGGAACCAGGGCTCGAGCTTCCCGGATGAAAGATCGATGACCCTGTCCAGGCCGGCACCGCTGCACGTGGTGGCCTACGATTTCGGCATCAAGCGCAACATCCTGCGACTGCTGGTCGATGGCGGCTGTCGTGTCACGGTGGTGCGCGCGCAGACCCCGGCCGAGGAAGTGCTGGCGATGCGCCCCGACGGGGTATTTCTGTCCAATGGCCCGGGTGATCCGGAACCGTGTACCTACGCCATCGATGCCGCACGTGAGGTCATGGCCGCCGGGGTGCCGTTGTTTGGCATCTGCCTGGGCCACCAGCTGCTTGGCCTGGCCAGCGGTGCCACCACCGTGAAAATGAAGTTCGGCCATCATGGCGCGAATCACCCGGTGCAGGATGTGGACACGCAACGCGTGATGATCAGCAGCCAGAACCACGGCTTCGCTGTCGACGAGGCGACCTTGCCGGACAACGTTCGGGCGACGCACCGCTCGCTGTTTGATGGCACGCTGCAGGGCATCGAGCGCACTGACTGCGTGGCCTTCAGTTTCCAGGGCCACCCGGAAGCCAGTCCCGGGCCACACGACCTGCGCCCGCTGTTCGCGCGCTTCACCGAGTCGATGCGCTCCCGCCGTGCCATGCGACCCGAGCGCGTCGCACCTCGCTGAGATCCACGTCGACAGCTCGCCTATTTCCCAGCAGGAAAGTTCACAGAGACCGCCCAGCATGCCCAAGCGTACCGACATCAACAGCATCCTCATCATTGGCGCCGGCCCGATCGTCATCGGCCAGGCCTGTGAATTCGACTACTCCGGCACGCAGGCCTGCCGGGCGCTGCGCGAGGAGGGCTACCGCGTCATTCTGGTGAACTCCAATCCGGCGACCATCATGACCGACCCGGAAAGCGCCGACGCCGTGTATATCGAGCCGGTGCACTGGCGCGCGGTGGAGAGCATCATCGAGCGTGAGCGCCCGGATGTCATCCTGCCGACCATGGGCGGGCAGACGGCCTTGAACTGCGCGCTCGATCTCGCGCGCGAAGGCGTACTGGAAAAATATGGCGTGGAGCTGATTGGCGCCTCTCGTGATGCCATCGACATGGCCGAGGACCGCGAGAAATTCCGTATTGCGATGAGCGAGATCGGATTGGAAAGTCCGCGCTCGGCGATCGCCCACAACATGGCCGACGCAATGGCCTACCAGGCCGAGAACGGCTTTCCGATCGTTATCCGACCATCCTTCACCATGGGCGGAAGTGGCGGCGGCATCGCCTACAACCGCGAGGAGTTCGAGGAGATCGTCGAGCGCGGCCTGGATCTATCACCGACCACCGAAGTGCTGCTCGACGAGTCGTTGATCGGCTGGAAGGAATTCGAGATGGAGGTGGTGCGCGATCGCGCCGACAACTGCATCATCATCTGCTCGATCGAGAATCTCGATCCGATGGGAGTGCACACCGGTGACTCCATCACTGTCGCGCCGGCGCAGACGCTGACCGACAAGGAATATCAGCGCATGCGCGACGCCTCGATCGCCGTACTGCGCAAGATCGGCGTCGAGACCGGGGGTTCAAACGTACAGTTCGCGGTCAGCCCGCTCGACGGACGCCTGCTGGTCATCGAGATGAACCCGCGTGTGTCGCGCTCCTCTGCACTGGCTTCCAAGGCAACGGGCTTTCCGATCGCCAAGGTCGCGGCAAAGCTCGCGGTGGGCTACACGCTGGATGAACTGAAGAACGAAATCACCGGGGGTGCCACGCCGGCCTCGTTCGAACCCAGCATAGACTACGTGGTCACAAAGATTCCCCGCTTCACCTTCGAGAAGTTTCCCGGTGCGGTGAACCGCCTGACCACGCAGATGAAATCGGTCGGCGAAGTCATGGCCATTGGCCGCACCTTCCAGGAGTCGCTGCAAAAGGCCCTGCGCGGCCTGGAAACGGATGCCGACGGATTCAACGAGATGACGTCGGGCATCAAGGATGAGGATCAACGCGCGCAACTTGCGCACGAACTGCGCATGCCCGGGTCCCATCGGTTGTTCCATGTTGCCGACGCCTTGCGTCATGGTTTCTCGCTCGAGGAGGTGGTCGAGGTCACAGGGATCGATCGCTGGTTCGTGGCGCAGATCGAAGACTTGGTGCGAAGCGAGGCGGCGCTGAAGGGTCGCCGGCTTGCCGATGTCGGTGCCGCACAGATGCGTGCACTCAAGCGCAAGGGCTTCGCTGACAGCAGACTGGCAAGCCTGCTGCGCACGACTGAGGAGCAGGTGCGTAAAGCGCGTTGGGGCATGGAGATCCGCCCGGTGTTCAAGCGCGTGGACACCTGTGCCGCCGAGTTCGCCACCACCACCGCCTATCTGTACTCGACCTATGAGGAAGAATGCGAAGCCCAGCCCAGTGACCGGCGCAAGATCATGATCCTCGGCGGCGGGCCCAACCGCATCGGCCAGGGTATCGAGTTCGACTACTGCTGTGTGCACGCGGCGATGGCACTGCGCGCCGATGGTTTCGAGACCATCATGGTCAACTGCAATCCCGAGACCGTCTCGACCGACTACGACACCTCCGATCGCCTGTACTTCGAATCGCTGACTCTGGAGGACGTGCTGGAGGTCATCCATGTCGAGCGGCCGGAAGGGGTGATCGTGCAGTACGGTGGGCAGACGCCACTGAAGCTCGCGCGCGCCCTGGAAGCCGCCGGTGCACCGATCATCGGCACCTCCCCGGATTCCATCGATCTTGCCGAGGATCGCGAGCGCTTCGGCGACCTGGTGACGCGACTGAATTTGCGCCAGCCCCCGAACCGCACGGCACGCAGCGTCGACTCTGCGGTGCAGCTGGCCGCAGAGGTCGGCTACCCACTGGTCGTGCGCCCGTCCTATGTGCTCGGCGGCCGGGCGATGGAGATCGTCTACGGCGAAGAAGACCTGCTGGGGTACATGGAGCAGGCGGTGAAGGTGTCAAATTCCAGCCCCGTATTGCTGGATCGCTTTCTTGACCAGGCCACCGAGATCGACGTGGACTGCATCAGCGACGGGGTCGATGTGGTGATCGGCGGCATCATGCAGCACGTTGAACAGGCCGGCGTGCATTCTGGGGACTCGGGCTGCTCGATTCCGCCCTATTCACTCGACGAAGCCACCCAGGCCGAGTTGCGCGTGCAGGTCGAAAAGCTTGCCCGAGGGCTGAAGGTCGTGGGACTGATGAACACGCAGTTTGCGATTCAGAACGGCGTGATCTACATCCTCGAAGTCAACCCGCGTGCCTCACGCACCGTGCCCTTCGTGTCCAAGGCCGTGGGCCAGCCGCTGGCAAAGATTGCCGCCAGCGTCATGGCAGGCCGCTCGCTTGCCGAACAGGGCATCACCGGATTTCCGACACCGCCGTATTTTTCGGTCAAGGAATCGGTGTTCCCGTTTGCCAAATTCCCCGAGGCAGACCCTATACTGGGTCCGGAGATGAAATCCACAGGCGAGGTCATGGGCACGGGCCGCAGTTTTGGCGAGGCCTATGCCAAGGCCCAGCTGGCATCCGGTGTCATCATTCCGCGGCGTGGCACGGCCCTGCTGAGCGTGCGCGACCGCGACAAGCCGGCGGCCGTGGAGCTGGCCGGGCTTCTGTTCGAGCGCGGTTTCGACATCGTGGCCACCGGGGGCACGGCCGTGGCGATCGCTCAATCCGGTGTGCCATGCCGGCGTGCGAACAAGGTGCGCGAAGGGCGCCCGCACATCGTCGACATGATCAAGAATCGCGAGATCAGCCTGATCGTGAACACCACGGAGGGCAAACAGTCGATCCGCGAGTCACAGTCCATTCGAGGAGAGGCAGTGCATCACAAGGTGACCTACTACACGACGCTGGCGGCCGCGCGCGCGACCTGCCTTGCGCTCGACCATATCGACGAGGCCGGTGTGAACCGGCTGCAGGACCTGCACCTGGAGGTGGCGACATGAGCCAGCGCGTGCCGCTGACCCTGCGTGGGGCCGAACTGCTGCGCGAAGAGCTCAAGCGGCTCAAGGGTGAGGATCGTCCGCGCATCATCGCCGCGATCGCCGAAGCGCGTGCGCATGGCGATCTCAAGGAGAACGCCGAGTATCATGCGGCCAAGGAACAGCAGAGTTTTCTCGAAGGGCGCATCAGCGAAATTGAAAGCAAGCTGTCCAATGCGCAGGTCATCGATGTGACCCAGCTGGAGAATCGCGGCAAGGTGGTGTTCGGTACGACCGTCGTGCTGGTCGAGGAGCCCGACGGGCGTGAGGTCACCTACCAGATCGTCGGCGACGATGAGGCCGACAGCAAGCAGGGACTGATCTCGATCAGCTCACCGATCGCGCGCGCGCTGATCGGCAAGGAGGAGGGTGACGAGGTCGAGGTCAATGCGCCGGGCGGGGCCAAGCGTTTTGAGATACTTCAGGTGCGTTACGTCTGAGCGACGCGATGGCCTACGCGCCGGAGGGCAGAATGATGCCGGGGCGCTCCGGGTGGCGGCGATAGATCAGCGCGATATGGCCGATGCGCTGCACCAGTATCGCGCCGGTAGCCTCGAGCAACGCATCGATCGCGGCATCCCTGGCGTCGCGCTCGCCCACGCGCAGCCGGACCTTCAGCAGTTCATGCGCGGCCAGTCCGACCATGGCCTCGCGCACCACCGCCGGTGTCACCCCGGCATTGCCGACGATCAGCACCGGTTTGAGCTCGTGGCCGAGACTGCGAAGGTATTTTTTCTGCGCCAGCGAAAGTGTGGTGTTCATACGTTGGAGGTTCCGGTGAGCAAACGCTGCACGCAATTGTGGCATGGGGTTGTGGCTGCTGCATCCATTGCCCGCGGCTGCGCGAATATGCATGCATGGCCACTCCCCAAGCCTGTCGTACTGAAGTCACCCTGATGGCAAAGCGCACGCCCAGCAGCCAGAGATGGCTGCGCCGGCAGGCGCAGGACCCCTATGTGGCGCGCGCTCACGCGGAAGGCTTTCGCTCGCGCGCCGCCTTCAAGCTCGCCGAGATCGACGACAAGGAGCGGCTGTTGCGTCCCGGCCAGTGCGTGGTGGACCTGGGCGCTGCGCCTGGCGGCTGGACTCAGTATGTTGCGCGCAGACTCGATTCACGCGGGGCCGTGTTCGCCCTGGATCTGCTGCCCATGGATGCGATTGCGGGCGTCGAGGTGCTGTGCGGCGACTTCACGCAGGCAACGGTGCTCGATGCGCTGCTGGCGTCCCTGGCAGGGCGTGCGGTGGATGTGGTCATCTGCGACATGGCACCGAACA
This sequence comes from Gammaproteobacteria bacterium, assembly GCA_041745895.1. Taxonomy (GTDB): domain Bacteria; phylum Pseudomonadota; class Gammaproteobacteria; order Steroidobacterales; family PWYM01; genus PWYM01. Next base: position 2,643 of record JBGTIC010000410.1, on the reverse strand, counting down.
TGACCGGCACACGCGCGGTGGATCAGGCCCGCGCGATGGGCCTGGCGGAGCTGGCGCTGGATTTCGCCGCCCAGGTCCTGCGCCCGGGCGGTGATTTCGTCGTCAAGCTGTTTCACGGCGAAGGGTTTGAAGCTTTCGTGCGCGAGGCCAGAGGGCGTTTCGAGCGCGTTCGGGTGCGCAAGCCTGACGCCTCACGGGGCGACAGTCGCGAGGTCTATCTGGTGGGCCGGCATTTCCGCCCGCCGGGCCCTCCGCAGGCGCTGTGATGGTCGCGGTGGTCAGAACCTATCGGCTGTAGTAGTGTCTGAGACAATAGCGCAATCGTGCGCAAACGATCTTCTGCCAGGGCGCGCTCGACGCGGCAGGGCGAGAGGTTGACAAGGGCCGCAGGGAAGTCGGCATCTGAGAGGTTAAGTCGTTGAACGACATGGCAAAAAACATCATCCTGTGGGTCGTCATCGCGATTGTGCTGATGTCGGTGTTCAACAGCTTTGGCACCAGCGGTCGCACGGTGGAGACACTCGAATACTCCGCGTTCATCAGCCAGGTGCGCCAGGGTGCCGTCGACAAGGTCACTTTCGACGGCGACACCATCCGTGCCGTCCGCGGCAACGATCAGTTCGTGGTCTACAACCCGGAGACCGACAACACGGCCCTGATCAGCACGCTGCTCGACAACAACGTGCGCATCGAGGCCAGTGCACCTCGCCAGACGTCGTTCTTGATGCAGCTGTTCATCTCCTCGTTCCCGATCCTGCTGCTGATTGCCGTGTGGGTGTACTTCATGCGCCAGATGCAGGGTGGGGGGGCCGGCCGCGGTGCCATGTCGTTCGGCAAGAGCAAGGCGCGCCTGCTCGGCGAAGACCAGGTCAACGTCACGTTCAACGACGTCGCCGGCGCCGACGAGGCCAAGGAAGAGGTGGTGGAGGTCGTCGACTTCCTCAAGGACCCCTCGAAGTTCCAGCGCCTGGGCGGAAAGATCCCCAAGGGCGTACTGATGGTCGGCCCGCCGGGCACCGGCAAGACGTTGCTGGCGCGCGCCATTGCCGGCGAAGCCAAAGTGCCGTTTTTCACGATTTCGGGTTCCGACTTCGTGGAGATGTTCGTGGGCGTGGGTGCCTCGCGTGTGCGCGACATGTTCGACCAGGCCAAGAAGCATGCGCCGTGCATCATCTTCATCGACGAGATCGATGCGGTGGGCCGCCACCGCGGTGCCGGCCTGGGCGGCGGGCATGATGAGCGCGAGCAGACGCTCAACCAGCTGCTGGTGGAGATGGACGGCTTCGAGGGCAACGAGGGCATCATCGTCATCGCCGCCACCAACCGCCCCGACGTGCTCGATCCGGCGCTGCTGCGGCCCGGGCGTTTCGACCGGCAGGTCGTAGTCCCCCTGCCTGACGTGCGCGGTCGCGAGCAGATCGTCAAGGTGCATATGCGCAAGGTGCCGCTGTCCGATGACGTGCGCCCTGGCATCATCGCGCGCGGCACGCCGGGCTTCTCTGGTGCGGATCTTGCCAACCTGGTGAACGAGGCGGCGCTGTTCGCCGCGCGCACCAACCGGCGCCTGGTGACAATGGAAGACTTCGAGAAGGCCAAGGACAAGATCATGATGGGTGCCGAGCGCCGATCCATGGTCATGAACGAGGCCGAGAAGAAGCTCACCGCCTACCATGAGGCAGGCCACGCCATCGTCGGTCTGTCGGTGCCCGATCACGATCCGGTCTACAAGGTGAGCATCATCCCGCGCGGTCGCGCGCTGGGTGTCACGATGTTCCTGCCCGAAGAGGATCGCTACAGCTATTCCAAGCAGCGGCTGCGCTCGCAGATCTGCAGTCTGTTCGGCGGGCGTATCGCCGAGGAGCTGATTTTCGGTGCGGAATACGTGACCACCGGTGCGTCCAATGACATCGAGCGCGCCACGGATATCGCGCGCAGCATGGTGACCAAGTGGGGTCTGTCGGATCGTCTGGGGCCTCTGACCTACAGCGAGGACGACGGCGAAGTGTTTCTTGGCCGCTCGGTCACGCGCCACAAGCATGTCTCGGATGTCACCGCGCATACGATCGACGAGGAGATCCGCAAGCTCATCGATGAAAGCTATGCGCGGGCCACGCAGATCCTGCAGGACAACATCGACAAGCTGCACACGATGGCCGATGCGCTGATGCTCTACGAGACCATCGATGAGACCCAGATCCGCGACATCATGCAGGGGCGCGAGCCCAAGCCGCCGCAGGGCTGGGGAGAATCGGATATTCCGCCGCCGAGCGCGGGCACGGGTGAGCCTGTCAAACCTCGTGAAGCAGGCACGGACACACCGATCGGCGGTCCGGCGGGTCAGCACTGACGCACCCTGGCCATCAGGTTGAAGGCGTATTGCGAAAGGCCCCCAGGGGCCTTTCGTTCTTTGAGGGTGGGTGACGATGGCCGCTGAGTCACAGCCCATGCCGTCGACCCCGCCCGCCCTGCACCTGCAATGCGGTGTGCATGTGCTGGATCTGTCGACGCCCCGCGTCATGGGCGTGCTTAACGTCACCCCGGACTCTTTCTCGGACGGTGGACGCTACCTGGACCCCGGCCTGGCCGTCGAACGCGCCGCGGCGATGGTGGCGCAGGGTGCGGCGGTGATCGATGTCGGCGGCG
>JBGTIC010000409.1:0-4290 GCA_041745895.1 Gammaproteobacteria bacterium | reverse complement strand
ACCCCGATCGCATCACGCTGGGCGGTCATTCCGCCGGCGGGCAACTCGCGGCGTTGGTGGCGCTACGCCATGTCGCGGCGCCGTGTCTCACGATCAGTGCGCCGCTGGACCTGCGTTATGGCAATCCGCCCGAAGGCAGCCTGGAGCAGCGCGTTTACAAATACCTGCTGGCTGACCCCACGCAGGACGCCGACGCAAGCCCGATCTGCTTCGCGGGCCAGGCCCGCGCTGCGTTTCATCAGGCTTGGGGAGAGCAGGACTTCCCCCACGTTTCGGACTCGAACGAACGTATGCATGCGGCGCTGAAGCATATGGGGAGCGAAGTGAGCGCGAGCGTCATACCCGGTGCCTCGCATTTCGATACTCACCTTGCGCTTGCCGATGCCAACTGCCCCTGGTATGCGGCACTTGCACGAGCGATGGGCTGATCACAGCCCGCCGAAGGGCTCGCGCAGGCCTTCTCGCTCGAGTCGCGGTATGACTTCATCGCGAAAGTACGGGAATTCCTTTACGTAGTCTACGAAGCTCAGCGTGGTGCCGGCAAAACCGGCTTCTGTTATGCGAGCCATCTCGGTCGCGATCGTGTCTGGATCGCCCACCAGCGGATAGGTGCCGTGGCCAGCGGCGAACCGGCCGCGCATCGTACGCAGGGCTTCGGCCGGAAATGACTTCGCGTGAAGTCCCTGCAGTGCCATCAGATTGTCGACGGCGCCCCAGTCTGCGTGTTCCTCGGAATAGTGGCGGTAGTATTCCTCGGCCTCTTTCCGGGTCGGCCGGCAGACGACGTGCGACAGGGTGAACGCGCCGGTATTTCGACCGGTCTCACGGGCTTTCGCCTTGATTGCTGCGACTTCGGCCTTGGATTGTTCGAGATCGATGGAGATGCAGAACAGGAAGTCAGCATTGCGCACGGCAAAGTCGCGCCCTTCGCCGGATCCCGCAGCGTTCATGATGGGTGGCTGACCCTCGTACGGGCGCGGATAGGCGTAGATGCCCTTGCCCTTGAAGAACCGTCCATCGGTCTGGAACGGGCCGTCGTGCTCCCATACCGCACGCACATAGTCGAACCACTCCTGAGCCAACTCATAGCGCTCGGCGTGTTCGGCCGGCAGATCGACGCCAAAGCTGTCATATTCCGGCTTGTTCCAGCCGGCCACGACATTAAGGCCAAGGCGCCCATGACCCAGCTGGTCGGCCGTGGCAAGCTGCTTGGCCGCGACGAAGGGGTGAATGAAGGCGGTGTGGACAGTGGCGAAGATATTCACTCGCTGCGTGAGTGCGAGCAAGCCGGTGGCCCAGGTCACTGTCTCCAGCACAGAGCCGTGGAAGTCGGTCTCGCCACCGTAGCCTATCCAGCGCGCGATCGGCAGGAGAAACTCGATGCCCGCTTCGTCGGCCAGCTTCGCCAGCGCGATGTTATTGTCCCAGCTGTTGTCCCAACGCTCATCCACCTTTGTGACGGCCATCCCGGATGAGCAATTGGGCGAGAAAAAGCCGAGCTTCAGTTTGTTGTTGTTGAAGATAGGTGATTGCTGCCTGCCCATGCCGCCCCCTCCCGCGCTAGAAACGAAATGGAGCGTATGTCATGGATGCACGGTTGGCTTATGAAACTTGCCTATTGGCTATTCCAAGCTTTCAGCAGTGGGTGGGTCCTGCGTCGCATCCGGGAAAATTGCTCAGGCCTTACTTCCACCGCGACGTGCTGTCACGTAGGCTTGAGCACGGCCAATCAAGCCGCGGGTCAGGGAGGAGCTAATGAAAACAAGGGCCGCAGTGGCATTCGAGGCGGGCCAGTCGCTGGAAATCGTCGAACTGGACCTGGAGGGACCCCGCCCCGGCGAGGTGCTGGTGGAACTCAAGGCCACGGGTGTATGCCACACCGATGCATTCACCCTCTCGGGCGATGACCCGGAGGGGCTTTTTCCCTGTGTGCTGGGTCACGAAGGCGCGGGCGTTGTTGTTGAAGTCGGCGAGGGCGTGAAATCCCTGGCGCCGGGCGATCACGTCATTCCCCTCTATACCCCCGAATGCCGCGAGTGCGACTTCTGTCTGCATCCGAAGACCAATCTCTGTCAGTCGATACGCAGCACCCAGGGCAAGGGTCTGATGCCCGATGGCACCAGCCGGTTTTCCTACCGGGGCAAGCCGATCCATCACTACATGGGCTGCTCGACGTTTTCGAACTACACCGTTTTACCCGAGATTGCCCTGGCGAAGATTCGCAGCGACGCGCCATTCGACAAGGTCTGCTATATCGGCTGCGGTGTCACTACCGGGATCGGCGCGGTGATTTTCACGGCAAAAGTCGAGGCCGGGTCCACGGTCGCCGTATTCGGCCTGGGCGGCATCGGGCTCAATGTCATCCAGGGCGCCAGACTGGTAGGCGCAAGCCGCATCATCGGTGTCGACCTCAATCCCGAGAAAGCCGTACTTGCCCGCGAGTTCGGCATGACCGATTTCGTCAATCCGCGTGAGGTTGATGATGTCGTCGCACACCTGGTGGCACTCACCGATGGCGGCGTGGACTATTCATTTGAGTGCATCGGCAACATCAAGACCATGCGCCAGGCGCTGGAGTGCTGTCACAAGGGCTGGGGCGAGAGCATCATCATTGGCGTGGCCGGCGCGGGCCAGGAGATTGCGACGCGCCCGTTTCAGCTGGTCACCGGCCGGGTGTGGAAGGGCAGTGCCTTTGGCGGAGCCAGGGGCCGCACCGATGTGCCGCGTATCGTCGACTGGTATATGGACCGACAGATCCGCATCGATGAGCTGATCACCCACGTGTTGCCGCTGGAGCGCATCAACGAGGCGTTCGAACTGATGCACGAGGGCAAATCCATCCGGACCGTAATCAGCTACTGAAGCCTCACGTTCCGGCAGCACCGCGTGAAAAGTAAAAAGCCCCCGCCTTGCGGCGGGGGCTGGACTTGGCGTCTCTCTGGGGGAGATATGCCGTTGCAGTCGGCACTGGGGGAGTAGCACCGTGCTGCAATGCAACAATACGAAACCCCGGGCAGACTGTCAATGGTCTGCCTCGACGCATGCCGCGCCCGGCCGGAACCGGGTTCAGCCCTTGTGCCGCTGGCTGCGTTCCGCCTCCGGCGGCGCCGTCGGGCCGTTTTTCGGACCATGGCCGGGCTGGCCGAGCATGGCCCGCCACATCTCCTGCTGCATGTTCACCCACTGGCTCCAGTTCTGCTGAGCGAGGTCACGCATGGGTGCCATTGGGTCGACGCCGCCCATCATGTCGACCATCTGGCTGCGCAACTGCTGCTGTTGACGAAGGAACACGCGCAGGCTCTGCTCCAGGTAGCTGCCTACGAAGCCCGGCATACTGCGCGAGTACGCGCGAATCATCTCCGAGAGGAAATCACGCGTCATGATGGGCTCGCCGTTGGTTTCCTCCTCGCTGATCACCTGCAGAAGGATGCTGCGGGTGATGTCCTCGCCGCTCTTCTGATCGATTACGGTGAAGTCCACTTCTTCGACCACCAGCTTGCGGACGTCCGCAAGCGTGATGTAGCGGCTTTCTTCGGTATCGTAGAGTCGCCGATTGGGGTATTTTTTGATCGTGCGTGTGTCGGTCATGTGCTCCCCCGGTGTGGGTGGCCCGTCCGCTCCGCTGCTGCGGTCCGCCGATCGCGCCGATGCCTGTACCTTAGCCGATTTCGCGCTGCGGCAGTAGCCTTCGCGGGGTCGCGCTACGGCGCCGGTAATTGCCTGCACCCGTTCAGGGCTGTCCAGACAATGTGCCCTTGCGCTGCGATCAGCAAGTCGGATGGCGGAGCACCTGCCAACTCGCGCGGAACGCGCCATCCCAGCAACTCAAGGCATTGACCTACCGCCGATGACATCGCGCGCGGGTTCACCGGGGCCGCGTGGCTTTGTTTGCTGAGTTTCTCGCCCTGCGAATCGACCAGCACAGGCAGGTGGGCATACGCCGGAACCGGCAGCTCAAGCACGCGCTGAAGATGCAGGTGAGGTGCAGTGGCCGCAAACAGGTCGAAGCCGCGCACGACCTCGGTGATGTGTTGCCAGGCATCATCCACGACCACTGCAAGATGGTAGGCAGGTAAGTCATCCCTGCGCCAGATGACGACATCGCCGGTCCTGGTGTCGATGTCGACAGACTCGTTGCCCTGCAGTGCGTCCTGGATGATCACAGGCCCTTCGGGGCTGCGAACGCGCAGCGCTGTTCGCGCCGCAGCGCCTGGCGCGTGAGCGCGGCAGGTCCCAGGGTAACGGGTGCCGACGGGCCCGGAAGCCGGATGGCTGGCGATCTCGCGGCGG
>JBGTIC010000408.1:0-4967 GCA_041745895.1 Gammaproteobacteria bacterium | reverse complement strand
CGGGCCGGCCGGGTCGTGGTGGGGGAATCTCGGCGCCGGTGATACTGACCGCGCTGCCTGGACCCGCCTCCAGGCGCGCGGCTGCGCTGCCCTGATGCACCGCGATCTCTACAAGCCCGTGCGCATTGATCAACGCGCAGGGCTTGCCAACGGATACGTCCGCGTAGGTGTTCGACATCGGCAATCTGTGGCCTGCGATGTTCACGCGCAGGCTGTCGGACCCAGCCGCGCGCGGCGACTCGATATTGGTCAGCAGATTGCCCCAGCGATCGGCGAGTACGACCTGGCCGTGGATGACGCCATCGCGCGCTTCGGGTGCCGGCAACGTGCCTTTCACGAACTCGTCGGTGGTGCCGCCCAGCCCGATCACCGAGACGCGACCGGCTGCGAGCTCGCCCGCCAGGGGGGCGAGGATATCGCGGCCATGGAATGTGCTGCTGCGCGATGCCGGCAGCAAGCCTCCCAGCGCGTCGAGATCGATTTCACGCAACCGCGCCTGGGGATGACGGGCCATGATCGGACCGAGCAGGCCGTTGTCGGGGGCCAGCAGCAGTTGGCCGGCAAACTCTGCGGCGAGCAGGCGCCGATCAGTCCCTACCCCGGGATCGACCACCGCGACGTGCACCGTGCCGCTGGGAAACCAGCTCAGACACAGCCGCAACCAGAATCCGGCGATTTCCGCCTGCCCGGTGGGGATGTCGTGGGTGATGTCGATGAGCTGAGTACCCGGTGCACGGGTAAGGACGACCCCTTTCATCATGGCCACATAGGGCTCGGCATGGCCGAAATCGGTGGTAAGCGTGACGATCGAACGGGGCATGAACGGCACTCCGGGCGTGGACAGGCGCGACACTGTGCCTGCGCGTGCGTGCGCTCGCAAGCTCAGCCGGCGTAGCGCCCCAGATGGTCGTCAGCGGTGCCGAAGCTCGAGCCGATGGCGGTCAGGCGCTTGAAGTAATGGGCAACGTCGAGCTCATCGGTGACGCCCATGCCGCCATGAATCTGCACGGCTTCCTGGCCGATACGCCTGCCCGCCCGGCCGACCTGGTATTTAAGCGCGTGCAGCCCCCGCCCGGCATCATCATCGCCGGCTGCCAGTTTCATCGCTGCCATATACAGCAGTGAACGCGTCTGCTCGTGCTCCATGAACATCTCGACCATGCGGTGCTGCAGCGCCTGGAAAGCGCCGATGGGCAGACCGAACTGCTTGCGGCTCTTGCTGTACTCCACGGTCTTGTCCACCAGCACGGCCATGATGCCCACGGCTTCGGCACAGACGGCAAGCGTCGCATCGGCGATGGCGCGCTCGAGAATCGCCAGGCCGTGGCCTTCCTTGCCGATCATCGCGTCGGCACCGACCACCACGCCTTCGAGCGTGACATCAGCAGCCTGCAGGCCATCGACCGTAGGGTAGCTGCGCAGCGACACACCGGTCGTGCCCTGCGCCAGCGCGAACAGGCTGATGCCGTCGCGCGCGGACACATCGCCTGCGCTGCGTGCCGGCACGATGATCAGCTCTGCGTCGCGCGCATTGAGTACCACCGCCTTATGGCCGGACAGCGTCCATCCGCCGTCATGGTGTTCTGCGCGGGTACGCACGCGCGCCGGATCAAAACGCCCATACGGCTCCTGGCAGGCCAGCGCGCCTGTGATGCTGCCGTCGATGAGGCCCGGCAGCCAGCGCGCCTTCTGCTGCGCACTGCCGCCGTGGCGCAGCACGCCGCCTGCCATCACGATCGAGGCGAGATAGGGCTCGATCACCAGGCCGCGCCCGAACTGTTCCATCAGGATCATCAGTTCGATCGGACCTCCACCGAAGCCACCGTCTTCCTCGGCGAACGGCACCGCCGTCCAGCCGAACTCGGCAAAACGCGCGTAGGTGGTCTGGCTGTAGCCCAGTTCGCTGCGCAGCTGCGTGCGCCGCGTGTCGAAGTCGTAGTCGCTGCGGATAAAGCGCTCGAGCGAGTCCTTCAACAGGCTCTGTTCGTCGGTCAGGGAGAAGTCCATGGAGTCAGTGTCCTTGCGCTGATCGAGCGCGGTCCGGCTAGAGGCCGAGCACCGCCTTGGAGATGATGTTCTTCTGGATCTCGTTGGTGCCGCCGTAAATGGAAACCTTGCGGCCGTTGAGATAATGCGGCGTGGTGTCGGCCGCCCACGGCGGGCCGATGCGCTGTGCATCGTCGATGTCCGGGCTTGCGTAGAGCTCGGGCGTGAAGGGCAGTGCGTAGCAGCCGGCTGCTTCCATGTAGAGCTCGTCGATGGCCTGCTGGACCTCGGTGCCCTTGATCTTGAGGATCGAGGATTCCGGGCCGGGCGCACCGCCGGTGGCCACAGCGGACAGTGTGCGCAGGTCGGTGTATTCCAGGGCCAGCAGTTCGATATCGACGGCGGCAAGTTTGCGGCGAAAAACAGGATCGGCCAGCAGCGCCTCGCCACCTTCGGGCGTCTCGCTGGCCAGCTGGCGCAGACGCGCAAGGCGTACCTTCGAGCGCGCCACCGCGGCAATGCCGGCGCGCTCGTGCTGCAGCAGCAGCTTGCCATAGGTCCAGCCCTTGCCTGCTTCGCCGACCAGGTTGTTCAGCGGCACGCGCACGTTTTCGAAATGCACCTCGTTGACTTCATGTTCACCATCGATGGTGATGATAGGCCGCACGCTGATGCCAGCGCTGCGCATGTCGGCCAGGATGAAGCTGATGCCCTCCTGCTTGCGGGCCACGTCACTCGTCGTGCGTGCGAGCAGGAAAATCCAGTCTGCGAACTGTGCAAGCGTGGTCCAGGTCTTGGTGCCGTTGATGACATAATGATCGCCGTCGCGATCAGCACGCATTTTCAGGCTGGCAAGGTCAGACCCCGCGCCCGGCTCGGAGTAGCCCTGGCACCACCACACGCGGCTGGCCAGGATGTCGGGCAGGAAGCGTTGCTTCTGCGCCTCACTGCCGTAGGTGTAGATCACCGGGCCGACCATGGACAGTCCGAACGGTATGATCGCCGGCGTGTTGGCCAGCGCAAGCTCGGTGCTGAAGATGTATTTCTGTGTGGCGCTCCAGCCGGTACCGCCATGTTCGACCGGCCAGTTGGGGGCGGCCCAGCCGCGCTCGAAGAGCACCTGCTGCCAGCGCACGAAGTCCTCGCGCCCCAGGCGTACGCCGCGTTCCATCTTTTCACGGATGTCGGCGGGGTAGTTGCTGCGGAGGAAGTCGCGGACTTCCTCGCGGAAGGCGGCGTCTGATTCGCTGAAATTCAGGTCCATGCCGGTAGTGTCCTGGTCACTGGGTTGCGGTAGTCTACACGCAGCACCAATGCACCCGTACCCCGGTCGGCCGCCCAGCGGACGGCTTTACCGCAAGCGCAGGCGAACGACTTCCAGCATGCCCTCGAACAAGCGCGAAACCCCGTCACTCAGTCATGTGGACGCCGACAATCGTCCCACCATGGTGGATGTGGGTCACAAGGCTGTGACACGCCGCCAGGCCGTGGCCGAGAGTCGCGTGGTGTTCCCCGCAGAAGTAGCTGCACGATTGCGCGATGATGCCGCGATGACTACACGCAAGGGGCCGGTGATTCACACCGCCATCATCGCAGGCGTGATGGCTGCCAAGCGCACCCATGAGCTGATACCGTTCTGTCATCCGCTGCCGCTGGATGACTGCAACATCGATATCCGCTGGGAGGGTGAGGCCACGCTGGTCATCGAGTGCAGGGTTGCGGTGACGCATCGCACCGGCGTAGAAATGGAGGCGCTTACCGGCGCAAGCGTCGCGGCCCTGACCGTGTACGACATGTGCAAGGCGTTGTCGCACGACATCGAGATTGCCGGCACCCGTCTGCTGGCCAAGCACGGCGGCAAACGCGATTTCAAGCGCGACCCATGAGGCCCGGGCAACACACATGAAACGGGTCACTGCAGAGTATTTCGCGATTTTCCGCGAACAAGCTGGTCTGGGCGAAGAGCGCGTGGAAAGCAATGCCGCTACCGTGGGCGAGCTGTTCGCCGAGTGCGCAGTCCGTCATGGTTTTGCCGATCCGCGCGAACGCTGCAAGGTGGCGATAAATGACGAACTGGTCGCCTGGGAGACGCCGTTTGCTGAGGGTGACCTTGTGCTGTTCTTTCCGCCGGTCGCCGGCGGCTGACGCGAAGGGCTGTCGTGCACTGTCGAATCGATCATGAACCCCTGGAGAGCGACGCACTGCGCAGCGCGATGATCGATCGGCGGGCCGGTGGTTTCGTGGCCTTCGAGGGCTGGGTGCGCGATCACAACGAGGGTCGCGAGGTCGTGGCCCTGCACTACGAAGTCCACGAGAGGCTCGCGATCAAGGAAGGTGAGCGTGTGCTGACCGAGGCGCTGGCGCGCTTCGAGATTCTCGATGCCGTGTGTCATCATCGCAGCGGCGACCTGGCGCTCACGGAGATGGCCGTGTGGGTGGGTGTGACCTCGCGGCATCGCGCTGCTGCATTCGAAGCCTGCCGCTACATCATCGACGAGATCAAGGCGCGTCTGCCGATCTGGAAGAAGGAGTTCTACCGGGACGGCGACTCCGGGTGGGTCAACTGCGTGGGCTGTGCACAGGGGCATGCTCACCACGCTCACGCATCGCGCGACGGCCAGTCGCGCGGGTAGTCGATATCGGTCTCGGCGTGCGGCATCGGTACGCGCGACAGGCGACGTCCCGTGTGACGCAGCATCCTGCCGGCCCCGTGGTCGCCTTTCAATCCCAGCAGCCTGAACCGCCAGCGCGCCGGCAGGATCGCCGGAATGCCCACAGTATCGGCATAGGTGGCGGCCGCCGGTCGCCAGGGGTGGCGTAGCCACGCAGCCAGCAAAGCGCTCAAGTCCTTTGCGTCCACGCGATACTGATCCACACTCATCACCAGCACCGCCGTGTCGGGGCGCAAGACCCGCATGCCGCGCGCCAGCGAGCTGCCCATGCCGGCGCGCCAACCGGGATTGTGCACAACCGTAGCGCCC
>JBGTIC010000407.1:0-13162 GCA_041745895.1 Gammaproteobacteria bacterium | reverse complement strand
GTCGCCGGCGCCGCAGTGCTGCTGCTCGGCCTGGTGCTGGGCCTGGTGCTGCCGCGCATACGCTGGCGGCGGCGTTCGCGGTGGGGCGAGCTCTGAGCACACTTCGAGGCTCACCAAGTACGGTATCCAACAGACGTTGAGCGTCCGAAAGCCTAGCGTGAAACGCCGGATTGGTGATTGGCGCCAGTCTTGCTTTAGGAGACAGCTCATGAAAAAACTGCACTCACTTGCCCTCTGCGCATTGATGGCCCCGGCCATGACGCTCGGGATCGGGTCGGCATTGGCGCAAACGCCCCCCACTGATCCTGCACAGGCACAGAAAGAACGCGCACAGGAGCAGCAACAACGCGCGCAGGACCAGCAGCAACGCACGCAGGACCAGCAGCAGCGTCGTAGGGATGCTCAGGCCGAACAGCGGCGTCGCGACGCCCAGCGCGCGCAGCAAGGCGGGGATGCTCAGGGAATCTACCTGTCGAGCCAGCCAGCCAATTCGTTTCGAGCAGACCAGCTGATCGGCAGCGATCTGAAGTCGCGGTCCGGTACGGACACCATCGGCACCATCAGTGATCTGCTCATCGATGAGGACGGCCAGATTGTGGCCATCATCGTCGAGGTTGGCGACTTCCTCGGTTTGGGCGAGAAGGAGGTTGCCATCGCCTGGGATTCTGTAGAGCACAGCGTGGTTCAAAGGAATACCGGGCACAACTTCACGGTCAATGCCACGAAGGCGGCTCTGACGAACGCGCCGGAGTTCGAGCACGACGAGGAAAGCGAGGACTAGGCACAGCGGCGAGTCGGCCCGTCTCGCCTTCACCGCAAAGCGGGCTCACGCGGCCGGGGCGATCAGCCCCGGCCAGCGTGGCTACTCGGAAGGAGTGTCCGCCGTCATGCTCTTCATGCTGACACCATACAGCTTCTGGACGCCGCGAAAGTCGCCGGGCTGGAGATCGCTGTACGCCTCGTTGTAGCGGAAAGACATGACCTGTCCGGACGGACCAGCGTGGTCGAGGCCGATTGCGTGGCCAATCTCGTGAACCAGCGTATAGCGGACATCGTACACATCGATGTTGCCATCGAAGCCGACCTTCCATCGGTGGTAGGGGTTCAGGCATATCAGTGCCCGGTCGATCGCCCTCACGCCCTCATCTCCGCCACGCTGATACTCAATGTTGGCATAGGCCCGACCTACGGGTTGGCCCTGAGCGCCGATCAGGATGTCTGCGCGATCGGGATCATCCACATGAACGAAGGTGATGTTCGCAGCCTCCTCCCACACACGAAACGCCGCCGCGGCTTCCGCCTGCAGCGTTTCCTGCGAGATGTCGTGACGTGTCGCCAGACGGTCGATGGGCACAAGCTGGCGACAATTGCGTGCGCCATCAAATTGCCTCGGGGCGTCGACAAAGGCGTATCTCACGGTGGCACCGGCCCCAAGCGCAGTCTCCCCCCATTTGACATGATGGCCATCGAGTCTGAGTAACCGGAAGTTGCCATCGTCGCCGATGCTAGCGCTGACACTGCCTACCGCAAAGGTAAGTATCAGCGTCACGCACATGCCTGCGCCCAGGCGCATGGTGGTTCTGGTCATCTGCTCCCTCCCCGTTAGCAGTGCCTATTTTTCGGAAACATCCTTCTTGAGTGAAAATATAGTGGCCGCACGCCGCTGACGCGCGGTACGGCGTCGCAAATGCGGAAAAAGCCTTGAACAGAGATTGTGACTCGAGGTGACATCCGGCCAGTTCGAAGCTTCAAAGAAAACCTTCTACGATTGCAGTGGGGCGGGAGCCGGGGTTACCGAGCGTCACCCGCGAGAAACATCCATGTCTCCACGACCGTATCGGGATTCAGGGACATGCTCTCGATGCCCTGCTGCAGCAGCCAGCGCGCCAGATCAGGATGATCCGATGGCCCCTGCCCGCAGATGCCCACATACTTGCCGTGGCGGCGGCAGGCATCGATGGCCAGCTTGAGCAGTGCCTTGACGGCATCGTCACGCTCATCGAACAGGTGCGCGATGACTGCGGAATCCCGATCCAGTCCCAGTGCAAGCTGCGTCATGTCGTTGGAACCGATCGACATGCCATCGAAGTATTCGAGGTAGGCATCTGCGAGCAGTGCATTGGTCGGCAGTTCGCACATCATGACGATGCGAAGATCGTTCTCGCCGCGGACCAGGCCATTCTCGGCGAGCAGTATCGTGACTTTTCTCGCCTCCTCAACCGTGCGCACGAAAGGCACCATGACCTGCACGTTTGTCAGCCCCATTTCCTCACGCACGCGCTTGAGTGCCCGGCATTCCAGTTCGAAGCACGGTCGGAAGGTCTCGTCGATGTAGCGTGAGGCGCCGCGGAAACCCAGCATCGGGTTCCCCTCGTGCGGCTCGTAGCGCGGGCCACCGATCAGGTTGGCATACTCGTTGGACTTGAAATCCGACAGCCTTACGATGACCGGTTGCGGGGCGAAGGCCGCAGCAATCGTGGCGACGCCTTCAACGAGCTTGTCGATATAGAAGCTGACGGGATCTGCGTATCCGGCCATCTGTCCGGCGATCGTTGCCTTGAGTTCGTCGTCCAGGCTGTCGTATTCAAGCAGCGCTCTGGGGTGCACGCCGATCATTCGGTTGATGATGAATTCCAGGCGGGCCAGACCCACGCCGCGATGCGGAATCGAGGCAAAGGCAAACGCGCGATCGGGATTGCCGACGTTCATCATCAGCTTGACCGGGATCTCGGGCAGCCGATCAAGCTCGATGCGTGTGTGCTCGAAGTCGAGCATACCGGCATAGACATAGCCTTCATCGCCTTCGGCACAGGACACCGTGACGGCGGCGCCATCGGCGATCGCGTCCGTGGCGTCGCCGCAGCCCACCACCGCGGGAATACCCAGCTCGCGTGCGATGATTGCAGCATGGCAGGTCCGCCCTCCGCGGTTGGTGACGATCGCCGAGGCGCGCTTCATGATCGGTTCCCAGTCCGGATCGGTCATGTCTGCGACCAGTACATCGCCGGTCTGCACCCGCGTCATCTCGCGGATGTCGGTGATGATTCTGGCGCGGCCACTGCCGATCTTCTGGCCGATGCTGCGACCCCGCGCGATGATCTCGGAACTCTCCTTGAGGCGGTAGCGCTGGATGCTGCGGCCGCTGCGACTCTGCACCGTTTCCGGACGAGCCTGCAGGATGTAGATCTTGCCGTCCTGTCCGTCCTTGCCCCATTCGATGTCCATCGGACAGCCATAATGGTCCTCGATGGTCAGGGCCTGGCGCGCCAGTGAAACAAGGTCGGCATCATCGAGTGAAAAGCGCATGCGCTGCGCCTCCTCGACCTCGACGATTCGAATGCGCTCAGCGCTGCCGGGGTCCTCGTCGTAGACCATCTTGGTGGCCTTGCTGCCGAGGTTGCGGCGCAGGATGGCGGGGCGCTGCGCGCGGACGCCCGGTTTGTGCAGATAGAACTCATCCGGATTGACCGCGCCCTGTACGACCATCTCACCGAGTCCATATGCGGCGGTGATGAACACCACGTCACGGAACCCCGACTCGGTGTCGAGCGTAAACATCACGCCGCTGGCGCCCAGGTCGCTGCGCACCATGTGCTGAACCCCTACCGACAGGGCCACGACATTGTGATCGAATCCGTGGTGGACACGATAGGCGATGGCCCGATCGTTGAACAGCGACGCATACACCTCATGGATCGCACGAAACACGTTATCCAGACCGCGTACATTGAGCAGGGTTTCCTGCTGGCCCGCGAAGGAGGCCTCAGGCAGATCCTCGGCGGTGGCCGATGAACGTACCGCCACCGAGATGTCCCTGCCGTCTGACATGCGCGCCCAGGCCTGGGCGATATCGTCCTGCAAGGCGTCGGTCAGCGGGGTTTCCATGATCCAGGCGCGGATCTGAGCGCCGGTGCGCGCCAGGGTCTCGATATCATCTACGTCAAGCGGCTTGAGTGCGTCGCGAATGCGGGCGTCGAGCCCGGATTGGGCCAGGAAGTCGCGGTAGGCGCGTGCTGTGGTCGCGAATCCGCCCGGGACGGTAACGCCGAGGCCGGCAAGGTGGCTGATCATCTCGCCGAGCGAGGCGTTCTTGCCGCCTACGTGTTCGACGTCGTTTCTGCCCAGGCTGTCGAGCCCGACTACATATGCGTCCAAGTCAACTCCATTGCCGTTTTCCTTGTGTTCCCTCGCCGAACGTGCAGAATCGCTCCGGCAGCCACGCCGGCTGGCATGGAAAGCGTATATGAATCAGCGAACTGTCTTCTTTGTTTCGGATCAGACGGGGGTCACCGCGGAAACTCTCGGCCACAGCCTGCTGACGCAGTTCGACGGCCAAGAATTTCGGCAAGTGACTGTGCCATTTATCGATTCCGTTGACAAGGCAAAGGCTGCTGTCCAGCGGATCAATGCAGTGGGCGCGCGCGAGGGTTGTCGACCCATCGTATTCAGCACGCTGGTGCAGGACGAACTGCGCCATGTGCTGCGCGAAGCCGACGCGCTGTTCCTGGATTTCTTTGACGCCTTCGTCGGCCCGATGGAACTTGAGTTGTCGATGCGCTCGTCGCACAAGCAGGGCCAGGCGCACGGCATGGCCGATATGGCCAGTTACATGCAGCGGATCGAGGCGACGAATTTCGCGATGGCGCATGATGACGGGGGTGCTGCGCGCAACTATGAGCGTGCCGATGTCATCCTGCTGGGCGTGTCGCGCTCCGGCAAGACGCCCACTTGTCTGTACATGGCACTGCAGTATGGCGTGTTCGCGGCGAACTACCCGCTGACCGAGGACGACCTTGAGGAAGGCGGCGTGCCGGCGGTACTGCGAGCGCATCGACGCAAGCTTTTCGGGCTTACGATCTCTCCCGAGCGCTTGCAGCATATACGTCGTGAGCGCAGGGCACACGGGCGCTATGCCTCCTCCCAGCAGGTGGGGTTCGAGCTGCGCGCCGCCGAGGGACTCTACCGCCGGCACAATATTCCGTTCATAGATACCAGCGAGAAGTCGATCGAGGAGATTGCGGCGGCCATCCTCAACGATACCGGCGTGGAGCGGCGCGTTCGCTAGGGGTAACGGCGGAGAAGCAGGGTGGGCGAGGGAACACACCGATCGACTAGATCGAGTAGCTTGGAGTGCTCAGGCCTGTGAAATGTTCAAGGCGACTGAGTTCGCGCGCAAGCTCGCCCAGCGACCGGACCACCGCCAGCGACGGCTGCGCTATCAAAGCCTCATCACGGGTAGCGCGCTCGAGATAGACGCGCAGGGTGGCGCCCGCCGTGCCGGTGCCCGACAGGCGAAAGACGATGCGTGAATCCTCGCCGACGTGGATTTCAATGCCCTGGGCTGCGGATTGACTGCCGTCGACAGGATCGGTGTAGTCGAACTCGTGTGCGGCCTCTACGCCAGCGCTGCGCCACGGGCCGGGCAGATCGCGGCAGGCGTGCGACAACGCATCCACCAGGGCCTGCGCGTGGTCGGTGTCGGCGATGAAATAGTCCTGGCGCAGATAATGATCGCGTCCGAACGCCCGCCAATGTGCCTGTAGCAGCGAGGGCACGGATTCGCCTGTTTCAGCGAGCAGATTGAGCCAGAACAGCACCGCCCACAGACCGTCCTTCTCGCGCGCGTGGCTGGAGCTTGTGCCGAAACTCTCTTCGCCGCACAGGGTAATCCTGTTGGCCTCCAGCAGGTTGCAGAAGAAGCGCCAACCGGTGGGTGTGACATGGCAGTCAATGCCCTGCGCGGCGGCCACCCGGTCGATCGCGCGACTCGTCGGCATCGAGCGTGCCACGCCGGCGAGTCCCGCCCGATAGCCTGGAATGTGACCATGCATCGCGGCCAGCACCGCCAGGCTGTCACAGGGATGGACCATGCAGCCGCGCCCCAGGATCATGTTGCGATCCCCGTCACCGTCTGAGGCCGCTGCAAAGTCCGGTGCCTCAGGGCCTGCCATCAGGGCTACGAGGTCGGCGGCATCAACCGGATTGGGATCGGGGTGCACGCCCCCGAAATCGCTCAGGGGCTGGGCACGCACGACGCTTCCCGACGGCGCACCCAGAGACTGCTCGAGGATACGGCGCGCGTAGGGCCCCGTGACTGCGTTCATGGCATCGAAACAAAGACGGAATCGTCCGCCGCGCAGCAGGCTGCTGATGCGATCGAAATCGAACAGCCCCTGCATCAGCGCCGCATAGTCATCCACGGGGTCGACGACTTCAAGGCGCAGGCCGTCGATCTCGTGCTGACCAATGCGTGAGAGTGGCAGCTGCGGAAGCCGGGCAATGCGATACTCCGAGAGTGTCAGGCTGCGCCGGTGAATTCGTTCGGTCAGCGATTCAGGTGCCTGGCCGCCGCTGGCTGTGTTGTACTTTATGCCGAAGTCGCCCTCCGGGCCGGCGGGATTGTGGCTGGCGGTAAACAACAGGCCGCCTGCGGCGCCGCGGGTCCTGATCAGATGGGAGGCTGCGGGCGTTGACAACAGCCCGTTTTGTCCGACGACAATGTCGCGTATGCCGTTGCCCGCCAGGACCGCGATCGCCGTGCGGATGGCCTGGTCGTTGAAAAAGCGGCCGTCACCGCCGATCACGATACGGGCATTCGCCGGCAGATCGGCTTCGTGCAAAACGCATTGCAGGAAGTTCTCGAGATAGTGCAGCTGCCTGAACACCGAGACTTTTCGCCGCAGGCCGGCAGTGCCTGGGCGCTGGTCGGCGTAGGCCTGTGTCTTGATGGTTGTGACGTGCATCCCGGCTTGTCCTCGCACGGCGTGTGTTTGTCTCCGCGCATGATATATTGCCTACATGAATACCGGCAGCCTCATTCGTCATGCACGTGTTTGCTGCCCCGGTTCCTTCTCAGGCCTGATGGCGCTGTACGAGGAGAACTGGGGTTTGCTGCAGGCACTTGCGCCTACGCTCACGCAATTGCGTGGGGCGTATCGCTCGCGTGCACTGGTCGATTGCGATCTGCATCTGGAGGTCCTGGAGTCGACCCGGTACACCATGACGCTGAAGCTTACCTACCTGTTTGAAGGCAGATCCGACGCTGACTTGATCGCCGATCCGGATTTCACGATGCGCATTTATCACGATGCGCGCCAGGCCGAGGCGGTCAGTTGCATCAATGAGCATCGCCATGCCTTGCTGCAGCGCCTGAGCGTAGAGAGCCTGGAACTCGACCGGCGCTGGCGACGCAACGTTGTCCTCAACAAATGGCTTGCGTATCTGCTGGAGTGCGGCCACCTGATCACCGGCCCGTCCTGGCTGCGCGCAGGCGTGGAAAGTTGCGCTCAGTCACGCTTTCCTCTGCGTTGAACCGATAGGCTAAGGGACGCTTCAGGCGCTGCGCGTATGCAATCCGCCTCCCGTGCTATGGACAGGTTCAAGATGCTGGCCGGAATCATTGCTGGAAAAGGCCAGGACGCCGAAGCCACTGGCGATAACCGGTTGCTCGAGCTCTACTGGAATCGTGCCGCGGTCAAGAAGGAACTCGCGAGCCTGCGCCGTGAGCGCTACGAGCTGCTCGAAAAGCTGCGGGAAAGCGAGGCTGGCACACAGCGCGTCGAAGAGCAGCTCAGCACACTGCAGGGTTTGCTCGCCGATACCGACAGCGCCGCGACTGCGATCACCCATTTCCAGCTGCGCCATCTATGGAAGTACTGTGCCCAGCGCATCAACCAGTTCGTCGGTGAAGTGGCAGACAAGCAGATGCGGCGGGAACGCGATCACCTCGAGACCGACTTTCGCCAGCGTCAGACACGACAGCTCTCGGAACTCGAACCGTCGATCCAGGCACTCGAGGCCGAGGTCAGTGACCAGGCGGATCGAGCCCGCGCACTCGCGCGACTGCTCGAGGAGATGCCGTTCTGGCGCTGGGGACGACGCCGCGCGCTGAAGGTTCAGTTTGCAGCGCTGGGGGATGATCAGGCCATGCGCCAGGCTGAACTCGATGCCCTGATGAGCCGGCGGATCGAGATTCAGTCCGAGCTTCAGCCCGACTACCCGGGTTTGTCGGCGGAAAGCCGTAGGCTGCTTAATCTCGCAGCGCTTGCGCTGGCACAGGAACTGGTGCTGTTCTTCGAAGAAAATGACCTCGCACGTCGTGCGCGCGCAGCCTTTGCCGAAGATGTCCGCAACGCCGATTACGGCACGCGTGAGGATGCACAGCGCCTTTCGCGTCACATCGAGGAGCGACTGGCAGCCCTTGCAGCGCATCGCCAGCTGTCCGCTGCGGTAAAGCGCCGGACCGACTACCTGCGCTCTCGAGTCGAGTACCGTCGCGATGACGAAACCATCCCGCTGGCACGCAGTCTGGAGCGCATTACCAAGGATCCGGTACGGGGCAGTGCGGGCGGTACGACAAACATCAATGTGCTGGCCGAAGAGTACTGGGACATCTACGCCTCATTGCGCTGACGCTCCGGTGGCTGTGCCTGCCGGTCAGTGCTTTGTGGCGACCGCCTGGGCAGCAGACAGCCGCAACAGCCTGCGGGTCCAGCGCGCGCTGTCGTCCAGCAGCGTGTAGACGAAGGGCACGACCAGCAATGACACCAGTGTCGAGAACGTCAGGCCTCCGATAATTGCCCGTGCCATCGGGTAGTAGGGCGGGCCGTCACCGCCGACCTGGGTGCCGCCGATGGCCAGCGGCGTGAGGCCGAGCACGGTCGTGGCGACGGTCATCAGAATCGGCCTCAACCGATGGCGGCCGCCTTCGATGATGGCCTCCAGCCTCGGCGAGCCTTCCCAGCGCAGACGGTTGATATGGTCGATCAGAACGATGCCGTTGTTGACCACGACACCGATAAGGATCAGCACGCCGATCCAGGCCATGAATGAAAATGTTGTGCCTGTCAGTGCAAAGAACCACAGCACGCCGATGATCGAGAATACGATGGAGATCAGGATCGAGAGCGGAAACAGCGTGGATTCGAACAGCGCCGCCATGATCAGGAAAATCAGCACAATGGCCAGCGCGATGCTTTGGACCACAAGCTTCTGCGCCTCCTCGTTGCTCTCGAAACTTTGGCCGTAGCTCCAGCCATACCCCGGCGGGTACTCCATGGCGTCGAGCACCCGCGCGACCTTGGGGCGCATGTCATCGAGGCTCGATCCGGGGCTCAGTGGCCCACTGATCGTGATCGCCGTGCGACGGTTGTCCCGACGGATCGCGCGCGCGCCGCGGGTGATCTCGAAGTCGGCAATACTGCCCAGCACGACGCGCTGACCCTCCGGTGTATACAAGGGAAGACCCTGCAGGTCTTCGATGGCCTGCCGGTCGCTTTCGCGATAGGCGAGCCGGATCGCCAGTTCGCCCTCTGCGCCACGGAATTCGCGCAACTGGTCTCCGCGCATCGCCACCCGGATCGCCTCGCCGACCTGCCGGGGGTCAAGCATCAGACGTGCCGCGCGTTCAACGTCTACGCGCACCTGCACTTCGCGTTCCCCTGATGCCGCATCGGTGATGAGTCTGTCGAAGCCCTCCAGCCCCAGCAGGCGGCGGCGCGCCTCCTCGGCGATGCCGGCCAGCACCTCCGTGGAATCCCCGGTTACGCGCACGCTGAAGCCCTCCCCGCCGGTCTGCTGATCGAACCGGAAGGCGGGTGCGCCAATGATGATCTCGGGCAGGTTTTCGCGAATGAACGCGACGATCTCCTCGGTAGGCACCTGCGCGCGACTCTCCTCGACGAGCAGGATCGTGGACTCGGCACGGCCCTGTTCGTAGAAGCTGTAAACTGATTCGATCTCCAGGGCCTCGCGATGTTCGAGCAGAAACGATTCGACACGCTCGACAGCCTGACTGACGCGGGCCAAAGGGTAGCTGCCATCGATATTGTAGGGCAGGAACAGGCGCCTCGAAGGCTCCTCTGGCATGAAGTCGAACTTCACGAACTGGGTGGGTACCGTAAAGCCGGTGACGATGATGATCAGGACCGAAAGCAGCGTCCACCAGCGATGCCTCAGCGTCCACCCGAGCAGCCAGACGTAGCCGGCGGTGATGGCGCCCATGAAGCGCTGGCGACGAACCTGCGGGGGCGGCGCGACGCGGCTGGCGAGCATCGGGATAAGCGTCTGGGCGATGACCAGTGAGGCGATGACGGCAACAGAGATCGTTATCGCAACATGGGTCAGGAACACGAACATGTCGATGCGCTCACCGAACATGATCGGCAGGAAGACCGCGACGGTCGTGGCCGTGCCGGCCATCACCGCGATACCCACCTCGCGCACGCCGCGCAGCGTCGCCTCGAAGGGGTTTCCCGGGTCGAGCTGGCGATGACGGAAGATGCTCTCGGTGACGACCACCGAGTTGTCCACCAGCATGCCGATGGCCAGCATCAGGCCCATCATGCTCAGGATGTTCAGGCTGATATTTGCGAAATACATGACCGCCAGCGTCACGAGCAGCGAAAACGGTACCGCCAGCGTGACGATCAGTGTGGTTGTCCACTGTCGCAGAAACAGGTACAGGACAATGAAGGCCAGCAACGCGCCGATACCACCGGCACGCAGCAGATCGCCCAGCGATTGACGTACGCTGCTGGCCTGGTTGTCCATCTCGAACACGCGAATGCCCTGCATTTCCGGATGCGCGTCGATGAGGGCAAGCTCGGTGCTGACCCGATCGGCTACCTCGACAATGTTGGAACCCGGCGTTCGATAGATGTTGAGGCCGATCGAATAGCTGCCATCCAGGCGCCTGCCATAACTGCGTTCCGGTGCGCGCATCTCGATGCTGGCGACATCCCGCAGTCGCAGATCAGCGCCCGAGATGATCAGGTCCGCGATATCCTCGAGGGATGCAAACTCGCCACGGGGGCGAACCGAAAAGCGCATCCCCCCGGCGCTGATGCGCCCCGCGCTGACGGAGAAATTGCTGCGATCGAGCAGGCTTCGCAGCGCGTTGAGGTCTACGCCGTGTGCGGCGACGCGATCCGAATCCAGCAGAATGCGAATTTCCTGGGGGTCCACGCCCTGAAGTTCGACGCGCGAGACGCCCTCGAGACGCTCCAGCCTGCGCTTTAGCACGCGATCGAGCATCGCATAGGCATCCGAAAGATCGCGTTCGCTGGATATGCGCAGTGACAGCACCGGTTGATCGGAGGTGGAGCCGGTAAAGATCTGCAACCGTCGCAGGTCGGCAGGCAGGCGATCCCGGATGCTCTCGACCTTGACGCGTGCGTCAATGCCGGTGGTGCTCATGTCCTGTTCCCAGCCCATGAAGATGCCGATCTGTGCACCGGATTCATTGCTCGTCGAGGTCATCTGCTTGAGGTTCGGCAACGTGGCGAGCACCTCCTCGACCGGGCGGGTGATCAGTCGCTCGACTTCCTCTGGCGTAGAGCCCTCATAGGGAATCATGATGAACATGCCCGGAAAATCGATGTCCGGGAAACGCTCCAGCGGCAGCATTCGCGAGGCGATCATGCCGATTACGGCCAGGGCCGTGAACAGCATCATGCAGGCGACCGGTCTGCGCAGCGCTATCGCTGTGTGCCTCATGACGCGCGACTGCCTTGCGCTGCAGGCGCCACGTCCTGTGGGGTCGGAACATCAACATTGCGTGCACGCACGTCCACGAGCGAGTACACCACCGGTATGACTACCAGTGTCAGCAGGGTGGAGGTCAGCAGACCACCGATGACCGTGATCGCCATGGGTGCACGAACCTCCGCGCCTTCACCGAATCCGATCGCCATGGGCAGCAGTCCCAGCGCGGTCGTCAGCGTGGTCATGAGAATTGGCCGCAGCCTGATGTGACCGGCGTGCTGAATGGCCGCGAATTTCTCCATCCCCTGATCACGCAGCTGGTTGATGAAGTCCACCAGCACGATGGCATTGTTGACGACGATGCCTGCAAGCATGATGACGCCGATGAAAGCCACCACGTTCAGGGTCGTCCCGGTCAGAAACAGGGCCAGTACCGCGCCGACCAGCGCCAGCGGGATCGTGAACAATATGACGAAGGGATGGAGCAGGGACTCGAACTGCGAGGCCATCACCAGGTAGACCAGGAAGATCGCCATCAACAGCGTGAACTGCATCGAGGCGATGGCCTCGCGCATTTCTGCGTTCTGGCCGGTGACCTCGACGCTGACCCCTGCGGGCAGTACCAGATCTGCGAGCATTCCTTCGACCTCGACCACGGCGCTGCCGAGGTCTCCGTAGGCCAGCCGCGCCGAGACGAGCGCAACCCGCGACTGGTCGACGCGGCGTATTTCAGCCGGCCCGGTCGCCACGCGGATATCCGCGATGGCCTCCAGCGGAATCGGCCGCTGAGCGCCCGGATTGACGACCAGGCTGCGCAGCTCTGCCACGGAGGCATCACGGCTGTCGACACTGCGCACGAGCACGTCGATCTCCCGATCACGCCAGGTATACCGCGTCGCCACGTCGCCACGGACGCTGCTGACCACGCGATCGGCGATATCACGGACCATCAGGCCCAGGCGCGCGGCGCGCTCATGGTCGAAAATGATCTGGATCTCGGGATTGCCCGTCTCCACCGTGGTGCGCACGTCGGCGTAGCGGCTGGCGCCGGCGAGTTGCTGGCGCACGCGCTCTGCGACCTCGTTGATGCGCTCGAGCTCGAAACCCGTGATCTCGATCTCCAGTGGCGTGGCGAAACTCAGGATTTCCGGGCGCTGGAATTCGTACTGCACACCGGCGATGCGTTCGAGCTCCGCGCGCATGCTGTTCATCACTGCCTGCTCGGCAGCCCGGTTGCTGGTACGCAGGCGGACATTGACGTTGCCGGTGTGCTCGCCCGCATCCACCGGATTTGCATCCAGCCGGTTGCCGGTGCCGGCCACCGAATAGCTGACCTCGATATCCGGCTGCGCGGCGGCGATACGCTGCACGGTCTGGATCGCGCGGTCGGTCTGGGACAGTGGCGAGCCAGGTTGCAGGCGCAGTTCCACCGAAAACTCGCCCTGCGCGAACTGCGGGATGAGCTCGGTGCCCAGGCGTGGCACCAGCAGCATCGAGGCGCCGAAGGTCACCCCGGCGACCACCAGCACAACGGCCCGGTGCGTAAGCGACCACGCCAGCAACGGACGGTAGACACGCGTAGCGACCCCAAGCAGTCCCTGGCAGGGCCACACCAGCAGCACGCGCGCAATGCGAGCGAATACCCAGCCGACAGCCGCGATCGCGCGCCTCACCCGGC
>JBGTIC010000406.1:0-21672 GCA_041745895.1 Gammaproteobacteria bacterium | reverse complement strand
TCGCGCGAGGGCCTCGCGTGCGCTGTCCACCAGCCACAACGCGGCCCGCCCGATACGATCCATCACCGCAAGCCATGACACGCCCGTGAACAGCGAAACACCGGCCAGCCACAGTGCCAGCAGCAGCAACGTGGCTCCGAGCGGGCTCAGAACCGCAGCGAAACCCTGACCGACCAGCTGGCCGACGATGCCCCCGGCAGTCTCAGGCAGCAGCGCCTCGGCGAAGTGCAGCGTGGCCAGACCGCAGCTGGTCGCAAGCGTGAGCGCAAAGCCCCCGAAGCGACCCGCCAGCACCCGCCGCTCCAGCGGCCCCGGATTGCGCCGCTCCCTGAACACCAGCCAGCCTGCCAGCAGCACCATGACCGGAAACAGAAAGGCGGGCCGGCCGAACAGCATGAAGGCCAGATCGGCGAACCATGCGCCCGCACTGCCAATGCGGTTGTGCACGGTATTGCCATCGCCTGTGGAGGTAAAGCCGGCATCGCCCGGATGATAGGTTGCCAGTGCCAGCAGCAGGATAACCGCGAGCGCGCCGAGTACCCACAGGGCTGCCTCACGCAGAATGCGGGTCATCGGCGTGCCGAGAATGGCGGGAGCGGAATCTGACCTGGCCTTGCCCACAGACAACCTTCTGGATATCGAATCAGAAAGAGAAATAAGTCGTAATACTTTGACTTTTCTCGCGCAATAAGTCCATGCCCAACCACCTATCGTGAAGCGCGCTGGCCGCCGACCGGTGCATTTGGCATAGTATCGCCCGATCGGTTCCGGGTGCATCGGAACCTCGCCTGCGGGCCCGCTGCAGGCGGCAATCGTCAGGGAATGCCGCGAGTATACATGAGGCGGGTCGAGCCCCTCGCGCCCGGCCCGTTCGCGCTTTACGCTCAAGCTTCAGGGAGCAGACACGACATGGCAGAACAGCACCACCGACTGATCATCCTGGGTTCTGGCCCGGCCGGCTACTCTGCGGCCGTATATGCCGCGCGCGCCAACCTGAACCCCGTGCTGATCACAGGCGTCGAGCAGGGTGGCCAGCTGATGACGACCACCGATGTCGACAACTGGCCTGGCGATGTCGAGGGACTGCAGGGGCCGGCGCTGATGGAGCGCATGCTTCGCCATGCCGAGCGCTTCGATACTCAGATCATCAACGACCACATCAACCGCGCCGAACTGACCGTGCATCCGTTCCGGCTGACCGGCGATCGCGCGACCTACACCTGTGACGCGCTGATCATCGCCACTGGCGCGACCGCGAAATACCTTGGCCTGCCCTCCGAGGAGGCCTTCAAGGGCCGCGGTGTGTCCGCCTGCGCGACCTGTGACGGGTTTTTCTTCCGTAACCAGCGCGTCGCAGTGATTGGCGGCGGCAATACCGCCGTCGAGGAAGCACTGTATCTGGCCAATATCGCCGAGCACGTCACTGTCGTGCATCGGCGGGATCAGTTTCGCGCCGAGAAGATCCTCCAGGACAAGCTCTTCGAGCGGGTCCGCAGCGGCAAGGCCGAGATCATATGGAACCATGTGCTCGACGAGGTGCTCGGCGATGAACAGGGTGTGACCGGCATGCGCATCGCTGAACGCGATCACCCGGCCCGCACCCGGGATATGAACCTGACCGGCGTGTTCATTGCCATCGGTCACCAGCCCAACACCTCGTTGTTCGCAGGCCAGCTCGACATGGTCAACGGCTACATCACCGTGCGCGCAGGCATCCAGGGCAACGCCACAGCCACCAGCATTCCCGGGGTGTTCGCAGCCGGAGATGTCGCCGACCAGGTCTATCGGCAGGCCGTCACCTCCGCAGGCGCCGGCTGCATGGCCGCGCTGGATGCCGAAAAGTATCTCGATTCGCTCGGCCTGGGCGGAGAGGTCCAGGCCGCCTGAGAATCTCGGCAGCAGGCGTGGGATCGCATGACATGGATGTCGAAGTCGCCACATCTCTCGAGGCCATCACGCCCGGCGAGTGGAACGCGCTGAATGCGCGCAACGATCCCTTCCTGCGCCACGAGTTTCTGGTCGCCGCAGAGCGCCACGGCTGCGTCTGCGCAGCCAGTGGCTGGGAGCCTCGCCATCTGCTGCTGCGCGAAGGCGGCCGCCTGATCGGGGCGATGCCGCTTTATCTGCGCCACGATTCCTGGGGAGAGTTCGTGTTCGACTGGAGCTGGGCGCAGGCATGGCAGCGCCTCGGCCTGTCCTACTACCCGAAGCTCAGCTGTGCCGTGCCGTTTACGCCAGCCACTGGTGATCGACTGCTGGTGGCACCGGGCCAGCACCCGGGGAGAATTCGCCGCGCGCTGCTCGAGGCGGCGCTGGGACTGGCCAGGTCATTGGAGGTGTCTTCGCTGCATGTGCTCTTCCCGCGGGCGGACGAATTGGACAGCCTGCGTGACGGCGGCCTGCTGCTGCGCCAGGACACCCAGTTCCACTGGCACAACGAGGGCGATGGGGATTTCGAGGCCTTTCTGGCGCGACTGAGTTCGGCCAAACGCAAGAAGATTCGGCGGGAACGCCGACGCATAGTCGAACAGGGCATCGAGCATGTGGTGCGCCGTGGCGATCAGATGACCGATGCCCTGTGGGAACAGGCCTGGGGATTCTCCGCGCGCACGTTCCTGCGCCGCGGCCGCCCTCCGTATCTGAACCTGGCGTTTTTCCAGGAGATCGGCCGCAGCATGGGCGAGCAGGTCGTGGTGATCCTTGCCGAACACCAGGGCATTCCGATTGCCGGTGCGATCTGCCTGCGCAGCGACGACACGCTTTACGGGCGCTACTGGGGCGCACTTGACGATTTCCACAGCCTGCACTTCGAGACCTGCTACTACCAGGGCATCGACTATTGCCTGGCGCATGGACTGGCCAGCTTCGAACCTGGCACGCAAGGTGAGCACAAGGTGGCGCGGGGTTTTCTGCCGGTAGCGACCGGTTCGGCTCACTGGGTCGCCGACGCGCGCCTGCGCGCAGCGCTGGCTGATCATCTGGTCGCCGAGCGACGCCACGTCCAGCAATACATGGACGAGGTACAGGCCCACAGCCCCTACAGGCAACCCGAGGACCTGCCTGGATGAGCCGACTGGTCTGGCTGTCCGCACGCGACCGCCCGGAGGCCTTTCCGGACCCGAATCTTGCACTGGCCGAACCCAACGGCCTGCTCGCCGCCGGCGGCGATCTGTCCACCGAGCGTCTGCTGTATGCGTACCGTCACGGCATCTTCCCCTGGTATGAGGCCGGGCAGCCGATCCTGTGGTGGAGTCCGGATCCGCGCGCGGTGCTGCGGCCTGGCGAGCTGAAGGTCTCGCGCAGCCTGCGCCGCGTGTTGCGCCAGCAGCGCTTCGAGTTCTCGGCGGACAGCGCGTTTCCAGAAGTACTTGCAGGCTGCGCCGAGCCGCGCAGCTACGGCGGCGGCACGTGGATCACTCGGGAGATGCGTAGCGCCTACGAGCATCTGCACGCGCTGGGCTGGGCGCATTCGATGGAGGTCTGGCAGTCGGGCGAGCTGGTCGGAGGTCTTTACGGACTGCATGTCGGCCGCGTGTTCTTCGGCGAATCCATGTTCTCCAGAGTCACCGATGCGTCGAAAGCCGCGCTGGTGCGACTGGTCGAGCACCTCGCGCCGACGGGTCTGGCATTGATCGACTGCCAGCAGGCCACCGGGCACCTCGCGCGGCTGGGTGCCGTGACCATGCCGCGCCGGGCCTTTCTGGCGGCGATCCAGGAGGCCTGTGTGCCCGAACCCGAGCCGGTACGCTGGACGCTGGCGCAGGGATGATCGGCAGACCAAATTGCGCCCCCCGCCCGCCTGTGCAAAAATCCGCCACCGTTCGGGCATGTGCCCACCAGCCAAATCGAGGATTCATGGCCAAGGAAGATGCCCTTCAGATGGAAGGTGTGGTCGTCGAGACCCTGCCCAACACGACGTTTCGTGTCGAACTGTCCAATGGGCACATCGTCACGGCCCACATCTCAGGCAAGATGCGCAAGAACTACATCCGCATCCTCACCGGTGACAAGGTCACCGTGGAACTTACGCCCTACGACCTCAGCAAGGGGCGAATCGTCTATCGCGGGCGCTGAGTTCTGCGCAGCTTCGGGCTGCGCGGCTGGAATCCTCACCCATCCGCCTGACCTGCCTGAACGCTGCCGCCGATCTCGCAGGCAGACAGATTCACCGCCAAGAAGATCTCCCGCAGGTCGAAGGCTGCAACATTGCCATCGTCATGCACGGCGAAAAACGCACCCTGGGGAAATCCCGGCATGGCTTTCCTGGTCAACCAGACACCATCCGTATTGAGCGTGGTGCGACCAGCGAAGCTTGCCAGGTGAGAAAGCGTCGCGCGGTCGAACAAGTGAAAAAGATTCTGCTTCTTTCCCTGATCGGTGGTGAACCAGATCCCTTCGCGCTCGCCACAGGCATACAGGGCAATGCCTTCGGGCTCGTATTGAAATATTCCATCGCCCATGAGGGTGCCGCTGAAACGTCCATTCATACTGTAGATCTTGATATTCTTGCGCGACTCGTGCTCATCAGCAATCAATAGACGATCATGGACGGGATCACCGAACAGTGATTCGACCTTGGTAAGCACGCCATCACCGTGGGTAGCGCCAAAGCGACGCACGAGTCTGGCTTCAAGCTCGGACTCCGAGATGACGACCTCGTACTCAACTACGCGCCTGTCCAGCTCTTCGGGGGGCGGGATCTGTTCATCGACCGTCTCATAGCTGTCGGTCACAAACACCGAGTAGCGGCGATCGCCATTGCCGCGCACCCATCCGCCATACGGCTTTATCAGATCCTCCGTGCCAAATGCTCCCAGCGACTCGAACGCGGGCAGGCTGAGCACCTGTACGCGTGTATTGTCGCGCTCGATCACGAAAACAAGATCGTCAATAATGAAAATGCCATTAGGGCGACTGAACTGTCCGGCCGCATCGCCGGAAGTGCCATACCGCGAGCGCTTCTCGCCGCTTACCGCGTCATAGGCAATCAGTGCGTCGGTACTCTTTGCGGTCGCCAGCAGCCAGTGTTCCTCGCCTGGACCATGCCAGGTGGCGACTGAATCGACATTGTCTTCTTCGTCGCGCAGCGTCATGTAGCGCTCTTCGACGATAGCCACGACCGGGACAGTGACGCGACTGTCAGCCGCCTCGACAGTCAGGTCCGCCATTGGGCGCTGTTCGTCTGCCGTGCAACCGGCTAACAGCACCCAGCCCGCCAGCATGAATGGCAAGACGGGGGCGCGAAATCCGGATTTACCGGGGCGCGAATGCGACTTCTTGTTCACTTTGACGCTCACCATCACCTCAGGGTGTGCAAAAAAAAAACGCCCGTGAGCATAACCGGTCATGCCCGCGATGAATACCGCCAGGGCGACCCGGAGCGATCCGTAACGCGCCTGCAATATTCATATCACCGAAATGCAATACCAACAGGATAAAGTTCGCTCGAAATTAATTGCGTCAGTTCCTGGCGCAGAAATTCTTTCGCCCTCCGGCGTCCCGATATTTATCTTTCAAAATATCAAAAATCCTAGAACTTGTTTCACAGGGGTAAAGCACTAATGAAATCATCTCGTTCACTCATCGGCATGGCCGTGTGTGTCGCGCTGGGCACGCCACTGGTGGCATCGGCCAATCCCGTGTCGGCGGTGCCGATTCTGTTCACGATCGCCCAGAGCTCAGCGAGCACGACGACCGCCGCCGGCACCATCAGCGGCCGGGTCGTCGATGCCGGGCGCGGAACCGCCCTTCCGGGCGCTCTGGTGGAGATCGTTGGCTTGAACCGCGAGGCACGCACCGACCGGGAGGGCCGATTCACCATCGCAGGGCTGCCCGCCGGCAGTTATCGCGTCGAGATCGACTACCTCGGTTACGATACCCAGATCGTTGAGAGCGCCGTCAGCGCAGCGGTCGGAGGGTTTGTCGAAGTGCGCTTGGTGGATTCGCGCGCAGCCCAACTCGACAACATCGTGGTCTATGGCTTCCGTGACCAGCAAACCCGCGAGCTCAACCAGCAGCGTGCTTCAGACAATATCATCAATGTCATCTCCTCAGACTCCATCGGGCGCTTCCCCGACGGCAACGTGGCCGAGGCCCTTTCACGAGCCCCCGGCCTTGCCATCGAGCGTGATCAGGGCGAAGGCCGCTACGTCAGCGTGCGTGGCACGTCTTCGGAATTCAATGCCGTTGCGATCAACGGCGTTATCCTGCCTGCACCGGACCCGGGCACTCGCGCGGTGGACCTGGATACGATTCCCACCGATATCGTCTCATCCCTGGAGATCACCAAGGCCCTGACGCCGGACATGGACGCCGACTCCATTGGCGGACACATCAATATCGTCACCCAGGGTGCGCTCGACGCAGATGGACTGGTGCTTCGCGGCTCGGCCGGCTTCGGGCGCAACGAGCTGGGCGATGGCAACAACCAGCGTTATGCACTTACGGTGGGTAACAATTTCGGCGAAGGTCGATTCGGCGCGCTGCTGTCGGCCAGCTATTCAGAGACCGTGCGCGAAACCGACAACTTCGAGAACGATTTCGATACCTTCGACGAGGGTATTCTGGCGGTAGAAACGGAATTCAAGGACTACGAAGTCACCCGCGAGCGCTACGCCGTCAACGGGCGCCTGGATTTTGCCCCCAGCGAACGCGCCCGTTTGCATGTGACCGGCCTTTACTCGCGCTTCAGTGATGACGAGTTCCGTCACGCGATGCTGCTCGAATACGACGACTACGCAGCCGGCTCAAATGCCCAGACGGGTACCTTCACGGGCGTGACGGTGACCAAGGAGCTGCGCAACCGCAAGGTTCAGAACACCATTACGTCGCTGACCTTGGGTGGCGACTTCAGCTTTGACAGCTTCAACCTCGATTTCAGCGCATCAACCACCCAGGGCAAGCAGGACTATCCGCTGAGAAACTACCTCACCTATGAACTGGGTTTCGAGCCGGATATCGGCTATGACTTCACCAGCCCGAACAGCCCGGTCTGGATCACCCCCGATGGCCAGCGCAATCGGCTGAATTTCGCCCCCGAAGACTATGAGTTCTCGCTCTACCAGGTGCGCGACGCCGTGGGCAAGGACCGCGATGTCAGCCTCGCATCGAATATCAGCTTCCCTATCAGCTGGTCCAGTGCGACCGGTGAGGCGCGCTTCGGTGTCAAGTACCGCGGCAAGCGCAAGGAAAGCGATCAGGATCGCGCTGAGACCGAGAACAATGTTCTTGGTCTGTCGCTCACTGACGTCACCCGTAATGAAGTATCGGATAATTTCGGCATCCAGCTCGGCAATCGCTTCCGCAACGACCTGTTCCAGACCGTGGGTCCGGACTACGAAGCAGACCCGGACTTCGTATCGATTCCAAGACGCGCGTTTACCTCTGACTACCGCGCCGATGAGGACATCCTGGCCGCCTATGGCATGTCCACCCTTGAATGGGGCGCTACTCGAGTCGTGGTTGGCGCGCGGCTGGAGCGTACCGAAATCGAGTCCAATGCATTCCGCTTCAACCGTCAGACCGATCTGGCGACGCCCACATCCGCGAAGAGCAGCAACACCAAATTCTTCCCAAGCCTGCACCTGCGTCGCGAGTTTGGCGACGATGCGATCATCAGGGCCGCCTACACCACAGCGATCAATCGACCCCGGATATCACAGCTGGTGCCGGCGATCGAGGAACGCGATCGCGGTCCCGGCAGGCGCGAGGTTGAACTGGGTAACCCCGATCTGGATCCAACATTTGCCCATAACCTGGACCTGATGTTCGATTACTATCTGCGGCCGCTGGGTGTCGTCTCGGCGGGTCTGTATTACAAGCGACTCAGCGACGTGATCTTCTCCACCACCGGGCTTCGCGAGTTCGAGGGTGTGGAGGGTTGGCGGGTCACTCAGCCCGAGAACGGCGATAGCGGGCGGGTATTCGGCCTGGAACTCAACTGGCAGCAGGTCTTCAGCATGTTGCCTGCGCCGATGGATGGCCTGGGCGTGTTCGCCAACTACACCTTCGCCGACTCGAAGGCTGATCTTCCGCGTGCGTTGGGCGAAGTTCGCCTGCCCGGTCAGTCAGATCACACCTACAACGCCGGTGTCTTCTATGAGATTGGTGGATTCAGCACGCGCCTGGCCTACAACTGGCGCAGCAAGTATATCGACTCGATCAGCCTGGCCGGACGTGAGTTCGACATCTATTGGGATGAGCGCGGGCAGCTGGATTACACCGTCAGCTACCAGGCCACCCGCAGCCTCCAGATCTATGGAGAGGCCGCAAACCTGACTGATTCCCGCCAGAATCGTTTCAGCGGCGAGACCAGCCGCGTCTATGAGCGCGAAGGCTTCGGTCGGTTCTTCCAGGTGGGCGTCAGGATGGCGTTTGAGTAATCGGCCCGCACGTAGCCGGGGCGCTGGCCCGCGAGCAAAATCTCGCGGGCCAGCGCCAGTGTTGCCGAGGACCTGTGCTGCAGGCACGCAGCTCTGCTCAATCTACCCGAGAGACGTATGCTCAATAGAATCTCACTGCTCGGCCTTGGCATAATTCTGGCGGGAGTACCGTTTTATCTAAGTCAGGCACACGAATTACGCAACACTCTGGTACCTGCCGGTGAGACCCGTTACCGGGCTTCATCAGATCCCGATCGGGTCATCCTTGTGCTCACCGAGCAGCCCTCACGCAGTCAGACGGTCAACTGGCGAACCAGCCACGGGGTAACCCGGGCGGAGGCACAGATTACCGAAGCCATCGATAGTCCGGGCCTGCATCTGACAGCGCGGACGCTTACCGGCACGGTGCGTCCCCGCACGACCGCCAACGGGCTTGCGCATCACCATTCGATCACCTTCGAAGATTTGCGTCCCGACACGCTGTATGCCTACCGCCTGCGTGGTTTCAACACCTGGAGCGAGTGGTTTCAGTTCCGTACTGCAAAGACCGAGTCAGAACCGTTTTCGTTTCTGTATTTTGGTGACGCACAAAACTCCGTGCGCTCACACTTCTCCCGGGTGATCCGCGGAGCGTTCCTGGAGGAGGCCCGCCCGGCGCTCGTCCTCCATGCCGGCGACATGGTGAACTCCCGGGCGGGCATCCATGACGACGAGTGGGGCGAATGGTTCGACGCAGGCGGCTTTCTGCATGCCATGGTGCCGACACTGCCAGTGGCCGGCAATCATGAATTCGTCTACGTCGAGGATGACAGCGGCCAGCAGGTCCGGCAGATCAGTGAGCTGTGGGAAGCACAGTTCACCGTGGCAGGTAACGGCCCGGCGGAACTGCTCGATACTGTCTACTACGTCGAGTACCAGGGCGTGCTGTTCGTCGTACTGGACTCCATGCGCGCCATCGACAATGAGAATTTGGCACGTCTGCAGGCTGCATGGCTTGAGAAAGTGCTGGCCGAGAACGACAGACAATGGGTCGTCGTCGCTCACCACCATCCAATGCAATCGGTCTCTCTGGGCCGGGACAACCCCGTACTCCGGGAGCACTGGGAGCCTATATACACACGTTATGGTGTGGACCTGGTCCTCCAGGGCCATGATCACGTCTACGGCCGGGGTGCGAACGTTCCTGAGGGCGCGACCGTGGTCGACGGCCAGACCGGCACCGTGTACGTCGTGTCGGTGGCCGGCCCGAAAATGTACCTTGTGACTGACGCTGCGAGAGAGGCGATGTCACGGGTCGGTGAAGATGTGCAGCTCTACCAGGTCATCAGCGTTGCAGGCGACCAGCTGGGGTTTGAATCGCGCACGGTGACCGGAGAACTCTATGATGCCTTCGATCTGCAGCGCCTGCCAGACGGACGAAAGCAACTGATCGACCGCCACCCGACAGGGCTTGCCGAGCGCAGCTGCACCAACCCGAATATGCCGCGGCCTACACGCTGCTGGGAAGGGATGGAACTCGTCAACTGATCCCGTCGGCGACTGCCGCGTCGCCGGCGGTCTCATTGCTCTCCCGGTGAACTACTCTGGCAGGTGCGCGAGCTCGCGTGTCAGCGGCTCGACCAGCAGAGTCAACTCGCCATCCTCGCCCAGACGCACGCGCACATGGCCGCCGCTTTCGGCGAGCTTTCCAAACAGCAGCTCTTCGGCCAGCGGGCGCTTCAGGTGTTGCTGGATGACGCGCGCCATCGGCCGCGCGCCCATCTTCGGGTCGTAGCCCTTCTCGGCAATCCAGCGACGCGCATCATCGTCGAGTTCCAGCGTGACGTGCTTGTCTTCAAGCTGGCCTTCCAGCTCGACCACCAGCTTGTCCACCACACGCTGCACCGACACCGGGTCCAGCGCATTGAACTGGATGATCGCATCCAGACGATTGCGGAACTCCGGCGTGAACATGCGCCGGATGGCCTCCGTGCCGTCGCTGACATGGTCCTGGTTGGTGAAGCCGATGGAAGCGCGGCTCATCTCCTGGGCACCGGCGTTGGTGGTCATGACGATGGTGATGTTGCGGAAATCCGCCTTGCGACCGTTGTTGTCGGTCAGCGTGCCATGATCCATGACCTGCAGCAGCAGGTTGAAGACTTCCGGGTGGGCCTTCTCGATCTCATCGAGCAGCAGCACGCAGTGCGGGTTTTTTGACACCGCCTCGGTGAGCAGACCCCCCTGGTCGAACCCCACGTACCCGGGAGGCGCGCCGATGAGCCGCGACACGGTGTGGCGTTCCATGTATTCGGACATGTCGAAGCGGATCAGCTCCACACCCATGATCAACGCCAGCTGACGGGTCACCTCGGTCTTGCCCACGCCGGTGGGACCGGCGAACAGGAACGAGCCCACCGGCTTGTGCTCATCGCCCAGCCCCGAGCGCGACATCTTGATGGCCGAGGCCAGCACCGAGATCGCCTCATCCTGACCGTAGATGACCAGCTTGAGATCGCGTTCGAGGTTGCGCAGCACATCGCGATCGGTGGCAGAAACACTCTTGGCCGGAATGCGCGCCATTTTTGCGACGACACCCTGCACCAGCTCCACGTCGACCGTCTCGGGACGCTCGCCCTCGGGCATCAAGCGCACGCGCGCGCCAGCCTCATCGATGACGTCGATGGCCTTGTCGGGCAGGTGGCGGTCATTGATATGTTTGGCGGCCAGCTCCGCGGCGGCACGCAGCGCTGCGTCGTCGTAGCGCAGACCATGATGTTCCTCGAAGCGGCTCTTCAGACCTTTAAGGATCTGGTAGGTCTCCTCCACGGAGGGCTCAAGCACATCAATCTTCTGGAAACGCCGTGCCAATGCGCGGTCTTTTTCGAAAATACCGCGATACTCGCTGTAGGTGGTCGAACCGATACACCGCAGCTCGCCGTTGGCCAGTACCGGCTTGATCAGATTGGAGGCATCCATGACGCCACCGGAGGCCGCCCCTGCGCCGATCACGGTATGGATCTCGTCGATGAACAGGATCGCACCAGGGTGCTTTTTCACCGCCGCGAGCACGCCCTTCAGGCGCTTTTCGAAATCGCCGCGATACTTGGTGCCGGCCACCAGCGAACCCATGTCCAGCGCGAATATCGTCGCATCGCGCAGGATTTCGGGCACCTTCTCCTCGACGATCAATCGTGCGAGGCCCTCGGCGATCGCGGTCTTACCAACGCCGGCCTCGCCGACGAACAGCGGGTTGTTCTTGCGCCGCCGGCACAGGATCTGCACCGTGCGCTCGATCTCCAGCGCGCGGCCGATCAGCGGATCGATGCGACCTTCCTCGGCGAGCTTGTTGAGGTTGGTGGCGAATCGCTCGAGTGCATCCCCGCCCTCCGAATCCTTTTCGCCGGCCACGGATTCAGCTTCATCGGCAGGCTGCTCGGGGCCCGCTTCGCCGGCCTTGGAGATGCCATGCGACAGGAAATTCACCACGTCCAGGCGCGAGACATCCTGCAGTGCCAGCAGATAGGTCGCCTGGGACTGCTTCTCGCCGAAGATTGCCACCAGCACGTTGGCCGCCGAGACCTCCTTCTTGCCGCTTGACTGCACGTGGAACACCGCGCGCTGCAGCACGCGCTGAAACCCGAGCGTGGGCTGAACGTCGCTGTCCTCGTCGCCCTGGGCCAAGCGCGGGGTCGATTCGTCGATGAACGCCTGCAGGTCCTGGCGCAAACGGTCCAGATCCGCGCCACAGGATCGCAGAATCTCGGCTACGCGCGGCACTTCCACGAGTGCCAGCAGCAAGTGCTCCACGGTCATGAACTCGTGGCGCTTCTCGCGCGCGTTCTGGAAAGCCTCGTTAAGGCAGAATTCAAGCTCGCTTGAGAGCATCAGACCTCTTCCATTGTGCACAGCAGCGGGTGCTGGTGCTGCCGTGCGTAGCCGGTTACCTGGGCAACCTTGGTTTCGGCGATCTCGAAGGTGAATACACCACACACACCCTTGCCTTTGGTGTGCACTTCGAGCATCACGCGCGTGGCCTTCTGGCGATCCATCGAAAAGACATGCTGGAGCACATCCACAACAAACTCCATTGGCGTGTAATCATCATTGAGCAGCAGCACCTGATAAAGCGGCGGCTTCTTGAGCTTCGGCCTGGCCTCTTCGACTGCCAGGCCACGATCGTCGCCTCCCTGCTGATGCCCATCTTCCGAACCCGACATGCTTCTCGCCACCCTCTTGCCCGCCGTCCCGACAGGCCCACTTGAACTACGTTTCGATATATGGGGCAGGCCCGGACGCTTTGCAAGCCGGAACTTCCCGCCCTGGGCTGCATCATACCCTGCCACCGTCGCCAGCCTTTACGCAAGATTCTTCATCAGCCATTGAGACAATGCTCGCAAGTTATAATCACGGATGAGATTTTTACCTTGTATGCCGCTTGTTAGGGGGCATGCCAGAGGCTATGATCATCGCTTCTATGACCCGTATCGTCGGCTTTAGGTTCGGCCGCTCGTACCGGAGTGCTTACGCCAGATGCAGTTGACCGAAAGACTCGGAAGCGTGGACAGCCAGGCCGCGCTGGCATGGGCCAATCGCCGGCTGCCTCCATGGGTCGTGCTGTTGCTGGTGATTGCGATCGCCTGGCAGCTCGCGCGCCTGACGTGGCTGCTGCTCACGCCTGGTGCGGATCCCGCAGCAATTGCCGCCCTGCCGGCCCCGGGCGGGACCGCCCCTGCGATGGCGATCCAGCCACGCGGCTTCGATGTTCAGCGTATCGTCGCCGCCCAGCTGTTCGGGCGCCTCAGTGATGAGCCGGCCGCCGTGGTGGAGCAGCCACAGCAGGTGGACGTACCTGAGACGCGTCTGAACCTGCAGCTGCGCGGGGTGATCGCCGAGGAGGATCCCGAGCGAGGTGTTGCGATCATCGCGGATAATCGCGGTCGCGATCAGCTCTACCGGGTCGGCCAGCAGGTGCCCGGTGGCGCGCGCCTGCACGCGGTCCACGCCGAGCAGGTGGTACTCAACCGCGCAGGCTCGCTGGAAAGCCTGCGTCTGCCGAAGGAATTTCCAGCCGAAAGCGCCCAGCGCGCCTCGGCCCGGCCCGGCGGCGTGGTTCGCCCGGAGCCTGCCAGCTCGTCGGTCCGCGATGTCATTTCCGACAATGCCGCCCGTATCACGGAAATTCTGCGCGTGCAGCCGTATATGGAAGGAGGCAATATGCGCGGCTACCGGATCTATCCGGGACGCAACCGCCAGCAGTTCACCGCGCTGGGTCTCCAGCCCGGGGATCTTGTCGTGGAGATCAACGGCCAGCCGATGAACGATCCCAGCCGCGGTCTGGAGATCTTTGCCGAACTTGGCGATGCCAGTTCGGTCAGCATCACGCTGGAGCGCGAGGGCACGACGGAGACGATGATGCTCGATACCTCACAGCTGGCCACCGCCGCGGGAGCCACGCAATGATGATGGCTGCGGCCGTTCGGCAAGCCCACCGGGCCCATCGCGCAGCGGTATGGACACAGCGCCGATTCCTCGGCAGCCGCCTGGCGTTGTTTACGCTGCTGTTCGCCTTCGCCGCACCTGTCGTCCACGCTCAGTCGATCAAGCCGAACTACCGCGAGGCCGACATCCGTCAGATCGCCGAGGCGGTCAGCGAGGTCACGGGGCGCAACTTCATTCTCGACCCGCGCGTCAATGCGAAGGTCACGATGCTCTCGGCCACGCCGATGACGCCCGATGCCTTCTACCAGACCTTTCTTTCGATTCTGCAGGTCTATGGCTTCGTGGCTGTGGATACCGGCGACATCGTGCGTATCGTGCCCGATGCGAATGCCCGTCAGTTCCCTGATGCCGAGCGTGGCCGCGGCGACGAATTCATCACCCGCGTGCTTCAGCTGGAAAACACCGGCGCCGCACAGCTCGTTGCAATCCTGCGGCCGCTGATCCCTCAGTACGGGCATCTGGGAGCACACCCTCAATCCAACGTGCTGATCATTTCCGATCGCGCATCCAACGTCGCGCGCATGGAGCGGATCATCGCGCGCATCGACCGCGCTGCCGAGGAAGATATCGAAGTCATCCCACTCGAGCACGCCAGTGCGGGCGATCTGGCCAATATGCTGCGCACGCTGGTGCAGAACACGCAGGCGGCCGCTGGCGGCACACCGATGCCGCAGCTGCTGGCCGACACCCGCACCAACAGCCTGCTGCTCAGCGGCCCCACCTCCGGGCGCCTGCGCATGCGTGCGCTGATCGCCCATCTCGATACCCCTGTCGAGGCTGGCGGTGACACCCAGGTGCGCTACCTGGCCTACTCGGATGCCGAGGATCTGGCCGGGCGCCTGCAACAGCGGTTTGCCGAAGGGACACGCACCGAGAATGCCACTCAGCAGGTCAGCATCTGGGCCGATCAGCAGACCAACGCGCTGGTTGTCACGGCACCGCCTGGAGACATGCGCGCGATCATGGGTATCGTCGACCGTCTCGATATCCGCCGCGCCCAGGTGCTGGTCGAGGCGATCATTGTCGAGGTGTCCTCCGACAAGGCTGCGGAGCTGGGCGTGACCTGGGCCGTCGACGGTTCCGGAGATTCCAATGCCGTGGGCGTGACCAACTTCCCGGGTGCCGGGCCAGGCATCGTGCAGCTGGGCGGCGCCCTGGCCGGCGATGTGCCTAACCTCAGTGCGATTCCCCCTGGCGTCACCATCGGCGTGGGACGCATCAGCCGCAGTGGCACCAGTTTTGCAGCGATCCTGACTGCGCTGCAGGGCGATGCCAACACCAACATCATCTCCACCCCCTCGATCGTCACGCTCGACAACGAGGAGGCCGAAATCAAGGTTGGCCAGCGCGTGCCATTTCTCACCGGGCAGTTCTCCACGGTAGGTACCGGCGGAGGCGCCCAGCCTGTCAACCCGTTCCAGACGATCCAGCGCGAGGATGTCGGCACCCTGCTGAAGATCACCCCGCAGATCAACCGTGCCGACTCGGTGATCCTGCGTATCCGCCAGGAAATCTCCAGCATCAGCGCAGGCACCGGCGGTGCGGTCGACCTCATCACCAACAACCGCGAGATCAGCACCGCAGTCATCGTCGAGGACGGTGACATCCTGGTGCTCGGCGGGCTGATCGACGACACGCTTCGCGAGAGTGAACAGCGCGTGCCGGTGCTGGGCAGCATCCCCATCCTGGGTCACCTGTTCCGCGCGCGCAGCACGCAGAAGGTCAAGACCAACCTGATGGTGTTCATCCGACCGCGCATCATGCGTGATGGCTTGAGCGCCACCATGGCCACTGACCAGAAATACAATTACATCCGGGACATCCAGCTCGGTGACGAAGGCCGGCGCGTGCCATTGATGCACGATGCCGAGCGGCCAAGGCTGCCAATGCTGGACCTGCGCGAACTGCGTGACGCTGACACCGGGGACGCCGAGGCAAGCAGTGACGCGGAGCGCCAGGACGATGGCCGCGAGGATTGAGCCGACGCTGAGCGAGGCGCAGGTCGCAGCGCCTGAGCGCAGTCCCAGGCGCCTGTCGTTTGCGTTCGCCAAACGCCATGGCGTGCTGCTGCGCGACTCGGTCGCCGGCCGCGTGGATGTGGTTCACCGGCCTGGCATCCAGCCCTCCACGCTGGCCGAGATCCGGCGCTTTGCGGGGTTGCCGCTGCACCTGATTCCGGTGGATGCCGAACAGTTCGATCAGCTGCTTCGCGAGGCCTACGAAGGTGGCAGCGCCGGCACCACCAAGATGGTCGATGGGCTGGAGGAGGACATGGACCTCTTCGAGGTGGCCCAGGCACTGCCCGAACCCTCCGACCTGCTCGAAAGCGAGGACGATGCGCCGATCATTCGCCTGATCAATGCGGTGCTGACACAGGCGATCAAGGAAGACGCATCCGATATCCACATCGAGCCTTTCGAGAACCGGCTCGTCGTGCGTTTTCGTATCGACGGCGTGCTTCGCGAAGTACTGACCTCCCGTCGCGCGGTGGCACCGCTCGTCGTGTCTCGTATCAAGGTCATGTCCAAGCTGGACATCGCCGAGAAGCGTCTGCCCCAGGACGGACGCATCAGCCTGCGCATTGCCGGGCGGGCGGTGGATGTGCGTGTCTCGACAATGCCCTCCGGCCACGGCGAACGCGTCGTGCTGCGTCTGCTCGACAAGCAGGCCGGCCGGCTCGACCTGGAGCGCCTGGGCATGGATCCGAAGACCCAGGCCGCGACAGACATGCTCATCCATCGACCCTACGGCATCATCCTGGTCACCGGCCCGACGGGCTCGGGCAAGACCACGACGCTGTATGCGGCGCTGGAACGCATCAACGACCACTCGCGCAACATCATGACCGTCGAGGATCCCATCGAGTACTACATCGACGGAATCGGCCAGAGCCAGGTCAACACCAAGGTGGAGATGACTTTCGCACGCGGCCTGCGTGCGATCCTGCGCCAGGACCCCGACGTGGTGATGGTCGGTGAGATCCGCGATCTGGAAA
Source organism: Gammaproteobacteria bacterium (assembly GCA_041745895.1). GTDB lineage: Bacteria > Pseudomonadota > Gammaproteobacteria > Steroidobacterales > PWYM01 > PWYM01. Next base: position 4,818 of record JBGTIC010000406.1, on the reverse strand, counting down.
CCGCCGAGATCGCGGTCCAGGCGAGTCTGACCGGGCATCTCGTGCTCTCCACGCTGCACACCAACACCGCGGTGGGTGCCATCACGCGCCTGCGTGACATCGGGGTGGAGCCCTATCTGCTCTCCTCGAGCCTGATCGGGGTAATGGCGCAGCGCCTGGTGCGCGTGCTCGACCCCGAGCACAGCGAGTCCTATCAGGCCGCCGAGTACGAATGCCGTGCGCTCAACGTCGATCCGGCCAGTCCGCCGACGCTGCACCGGCCCAAGTCAGGCTCGGAAATGCACGGCTTTCGCGGGCGCACCGGCATCTATGAGCTGATCGTGGTCGACGATGCGATGCGCACGATGATCCATGATGGCGCCAGTGAGCAGGCCATGGAACGACACGCCCGCCTGCACAGCCCCGGCATCCGTGATGATGGTCGCCGTCGCGTGCTCGAGGGCACGACGACCATCGATGAGGTCGTGCGCGTCACACGCGATGACTGACATGCGTACGCGCTGATCCCCTGCCACTATGGGTGCCTTCGAATACGTAGCCCTCGATGCCACGGGCCGTGAACGCAAAGGTGTGCTCGAGGGCGACACCCCACGTCACGTGCGCAGCCTGCTGCGTGAACGCGAACTGCTGCCGCTGGAAGTCAACGAGGTCTCACAGCGCGGTGACATCCGCCGCGGACGCAAGCCCCTGCGCCGGGGCATCAGTACCGCCGACCTTACGCTGTTCACACGCCAGCTCGCCACGCTGGTGCGCTCCGGCCTGCCGCTCGAGGAAGCGCTCTCGGCGGTCGGCGAACAGACTGAAAAGCCGCGCGTCAAAAGTGTCATCGTAGGGGTGCGCGCGAAGGTGATGGAGGGTCATGCACTCGCCGACGGGCTCGGTGATTTCCCGCAGGCTTTCCCGGAGCTCTATCGCGCCACCGTGTCTGCCGGTGAACAGTCGGGACATCTCGACGGCGTGCTCGAGCGCCTCGCCGACTACACGGAGAGCCGTCAGCGTCTGCGCCAGCAGGTCGCAGGCGCCCTGGCCTATCCGTGCGTACTGATTCTGATGGCCCTGGCCATCATCGGGCTGATGATGACCTATGTCGTACCCAAGGTGGTCAGCGTCTTCGAGACTTCCGGACAAGCCTTGCCGGTGCTTACGCGCGGCCTGATCGGCTTGAGTGATTTCTCCCGCGACTATGGCCTGTTCGTCGTCATCGCTCTGGTGATCGGCTTCTTCGGCTTTCGTCGCGCGCTGCGCAAGGACTCGGTGCGCATGCGCTGGGATGGTTTCAAGCTGCGCATGCCCATCCTGGGCCGGCTGACACGGGCCCTGAACACCTCGCGTTTCACCCGCACGCTGGCCATTTTGGCCGGCAGCGGCGTGGCGGTGCTGGATGCACTGCGCATCGCCGGCCAAGTGGTGGAGAACCTGCCGATGCGCCGAGCCATCGAGGATGCCGCAGCACGTGTGCGCGAAGGCGCCGGCATCGCCCGCTCGCTGGCCGCCAGCCGGCTCTTCCCGCCGATGATGGTGCACCTGATCGCCAGCGGCGAGACCAGCGGCCGTCTCGAGGAGATGCTCGGGCGCACCGCCGACAACCAGGAAAACGAAATCAATACGATCCTGACCACGGTACTGGGATTGCTGGCACCGCTGGTGATCGTGCTGATGGGTGGCATGGTGCTGGTCATCGTACTGGCCATCCTTCTGCCGATCATCAATATGAACCAGTTGGTCATGTAGCCTCGCAGGCGCTGGAGTGCGGCGCCCGGCCGCCACCTTCAAACAACTGCAACACACGCTGTGAATATTTCGTTTTCGCGTCCCCCACCGGGGGTATTGCGTGCGCGGGATTTCAGGTTTATAAATCGCTGCGCGGGTGCCAGTGGCTGCGGCCCGCGAGGGTGCGTTTCCTTAGGACCTGCGTTTATGCGACGCCGATGACACCGAGGACCATGACGTGGCGCAGAAAGGCGGCAGCGACGCGAACGAGTCGGACGGTGGTGGCGACGAGGCAGAGGAGATCGACGTGGAAGATCTGAGCGGTGATTTCGACACCGATACATCACCGGTGGTCGGCAAGGACATGTCGGCAAGGCGTCGTCTCGAGGAGTTGCTCGAGGAGCGCCGCGCGGCGCGTGATCTCGAAGACTTCGAGGACTACGACTACTAGCCCGCGCAGGCCTGCCTAGTGAAAATCGCGTGAGCGCGTGAGCAACGCGCCCAGCCATGCACTGCGATCGTCGAGATGGCGTGCGATGACATGCGTGACCCCGTCCTGGCGTTGCAGCCGACCGCGCACACACAGCAGCCGTGCATTGAGTAACGGCTGTCGCTGTCGCTCTCCAAGCGCTTCCCAGACGACCACATTCACATAGCCGGTCTCGTCCTCGATGGTCACGAAGGTCACACCACCGGCCGAGCCCGGCCGCTGCCGCATGGTCACCAGCCCCGCCACGCGCACCTGTGCCCCATCGTTGTGATCGGCAAGCGCGGTTGCGGGCACGATGCCATTGCGTTGCAGGCGCGTGCGCAGCAACGCCAGCGGATGCCGGCCCAGGCTGAACCCCATGTGGCGATAATCCGCGACGATGTCCTGACCTTCGCTGGGGGCGCGCAGCAACGGATCGGCTTCATTGAACTGCGGCACCGGCAAAAGCGGCAGTGCTGCCTCCACGCCCGCCACCATCCAGCGCGCACGATAACGATGTCCGGCCAGCTCGCGCAGGGCGCCCGCCGCAGCCAGCGCGCCCAGATCAGTGCGGTTGAGTCGTGCACGACCGGCAAGATCCTGCACGCTTGCGAATGTCGCCAGTGCGCGCGCCTCGCACAGGCGCCTGGCACCCTGTTCGGACAGCCCACGCACCTGCGAAAGCCCAAGGCGCAAGGCCGGACGACCCTGCTCGCCCGGCGCCAGGGTACAGTCCCAATCGCTGTAACGGACATCGATGGCATGCAGCGTCACGCCACATTGCTCGCGCGCACAGCGCAGCAGCTGCGCGGGCGCGTAGAAGCCCATCGGCTGGCTGTTGAGCAGGGCGCAAAAGAACGCCGCCGGCTCATGGCATTTCAGCCAGGCCGAGACATACACCAGCAACGCAAAGCTCGCGGAGTGGGACTCCGGAAAGCCATACTCACCGAACCCCAGAATCTGGTTGAAGATCTGCCGTGCGAAGTCCTGCGAATAGCCACGCCGGCCCATGCCTTCGATCAGGCGCTGTTCGAAGGACCCCAGACCGCCCTTGCGCTTCCAGGCGGCCATCGCACGGCGTAACTGGTCTGCTTCGCCGGCCGAGAAGCCGGCCGCGACGATGGCCAGCTGCATGACCTGCTCCTGGAAAATCGGCACGCCCAGCGTGCGCTGCAGTACGCCTGCGACCTCATCACTGGGATAGCTCACCGCTTCGAGCCCGTTACGCCTGCGCAGGTAGGGATGCACCATGTCGCCCTGGATCGGTCCGGGGCGGATGATCGCAACCTCGATGACCAGGTCGTAATAATTGCGCGGCTTGAGCCGCGGGAGCATCGCCATCTGCGCGCGCGACTCGATCTGGAACACACCGGTGGTCTCGGCACGACAGATCATGTCGTAAACCCGAGGATCCTCGGCCGGCAACGTGGCCATGGTCAGTTCACGACCGCTGTAATCGCGGATCAGTTCAAAGGCCTTGCGGATCGCCGTGAGCATGCCCAGTCCAAGCACGTCGATCTTCAGCAGGCCGAGGGTCTCGAGATCGTCCTTGTCCCACTGGATCACCGTACGCTCGGGCATGGCGGCATTCTCGATCGGCACCAGTTCATCGAGCGGCCCGGCCGAAATGACAAACCCGCCGACGTGCTGGGAGAGGTGTCGTGGAAAGCCCAGCAGCGCATGCACCAGCCACAGCAGACGGCGAATGACCGGGTCAGCCGGGTCCTGACCTGCCTCGCGCACGCGTGCAGGATCGATGCCACGACCGTCCCACCACTGGATGGCGCCGCTGAGCCGCTCGATGACCTCCGCATCGAGCCCAAGCGCCTTGCCGACATCGCGCACGGCGCTGCGCGGGCGATAACAGATGACCGTGGCGGCCAGCGCGGCACGCGTGCGTCCGTATTTCGCATAGATGTACTGGATCACCTCCTCGCGACGCTGGTGTTCGAAGTCAACATCGATATCGGGGGGTTCATTGCGCTCTTTGGAGATGAAGCGCTCCATCAAAAGCGACATGCGCGCAGGATCGACCTCGGTGATGCCCAGACAGAAACACACGGCCGAGTTCGCGGCAGACCCCCTGCCCTGGTAGAGAATGCCGCGACTGCGGGCGAAGGCGACAATGTCGTGCACAGTCAGAAAATACGCCTCGTAGCGCAGCTCGCTGATCAGCGCGAGTTCATGCTCGATGAGCGTACGTACACGCGCTGGTACCCCTTCGGGCCAGCGTCGCGCCATGCCCTGCATGCTCAGACGCCGCAGCTGGCTGGCGGGCGTCTCGCCTGCTGGCACAAGCTCGGCCGGATACTCGTAGCGCAGCTCATCGAGCGAGAAATCACAACGCGCCGCCACCGCCAGCGTCTCAGTCAGCAGCGTCAGTGGATAGCGTTGTGCCAGCTGCTCGCGACGACGCAGGTGGCGCTCGCCGTTGGCGAACAGCGCAAGACCCGCTCGGGCCACCGGCACACCCAGCCCGATCGCCACCAGCACATCCTGCAGTGCGCGGCGGCTGCGCACGTGCATGTGCACATCACCGCTGGCCACGCAGGCGATGCCGAGCTTGGTCCCCAGTTGACGGAGCTGTGTCAGGCGTCGTGCATCCTGGCCATCGGCGAGCAGTTCCACGGCCAGCCACA
>JBGTIC010000405.1:0-17780 GCA_041745895.1 Gammaproteobacteria bacterium | reverse complement strand
TGGCCACGGCGCTGGAGCCTGCCTCGATGCACGGTCTGATGCACTATGCGCAGTTCGGCGCACTGGCCGAGCGCGGACCCTATCCCGTTCTCAGAGTGATGCCCGCAGCGGCAGGGCCAATTGCAGCTTCAGGGGCTGCTGCGTTCCAGCCGCGCGAGGCTGCCGCGATAGTGCTTCATGCCGATGCTCAGCAGTAGCAGAGCCAGGGGTGCGGCAATGCCGGCGACGATGGCGATGGACCATCCGACCATCGCGTCGTTCCCGAACACGAAATCCGTGACCAGCGCGGTGGCGGTTGGCCCGAAGCCGATACCCGCGAAGTTCACGCAGAACAGGTAACAGGCCGAGAGCTGGCCGCGAATCTGGTTCGGGCTCATCAGCTGCAATGCCGCAGCCGCCATGCCGAACGGGAAGCTCGAGAAAAAAAACACCGGGCAGAACAGCAGCAGCGATAGTTTCGGATCGGGCATGATGGGCGCGAGTACCACACAGGGCCAGAGCACGCAGGTGCCGATCACCGAGGCTCTGATGGCGCTGTCGCGATAGCCGCGTCGTGTCAGCCAGTCGCCGAAAAAGCCGCCCGACACGATCCCCGCTGTGCCAAAGACGCCCAGGATGATGCCCAGCGCGGTACCGATCTCCACCGCCGTCCAGCCATGCACGCGAATGAACAGCGCGGGCAGCCAGGCGACCACGGCGTTGAATAGCAGCGCCAGCAACGAGAACCCGGCGAAGTGACAAATGATGGTCATGCGGTTTTCGCGGATGAACGCAAATACCCTGGATAGCGGTACGCCCTGGCCGGACACGGTGCCGGCCACCAGGCCGCGCCTGGCCGGCTCGCGTATCGTCATCATCCACAACGCAACGAAAATGCCCGGGAAGCCGACAATGAAAAATACGATTTGCCACGCGCGCATCTCACCGATCAGCGGCAGCGTAAGGTTATCGGCGGTTGCGACCGCCGCGATCACGGCGCCACCGATCAGGAATGCCGCACCCGACCCGATATACACACCGATGGCATACACTGACAGCGCCCGCCCCAGCCGATGCGGCGGGAAGTAATCGGCGATCATCGAGTAGGCGGCCGGCGACAGCGCCGCCTCGCCGACACCCACACCCACACGCGCCAGGAACAGGTGCCAGAAGCTGCGCGCCAGACCGCAGGCAGCGGTGGCGAGGCTCCAGAACGCGATGCCTACAGCGATGATGCCGCGGCGGCTCATGCGATCGGCCATCCGTCCCAGCGGGATGCCCATGATGGTGTAGAACACCGCAAAGGCGAAGCCGTGCAGCAGGCTGAACTGGGTATCGGTGATATCCAGGTCTCGCCGGATGGGCTCCACAAGCAGGGCAAGGATAGTGCGGTCTATGTAAGAGAAGGTATAGGCGACCATCAGCACGGCAATGACGTACCACGCGTAGCGCGGATCCGGCCATGCCTGGTCGTTGGTAGCAGGCGCTACGGGCGTTTCCGGTGCGCTCACAGCTTTCTAGTAATTGGGCGGGCGCTGATAGGCGCGCGCATGGGCCCGGAGGCGCTCCGGCAACACCGGACGATATTCCGGCTGCCAGGTGAACGGCTTTTTCTCGGTGTCGAAGATGTTGTCCAGGGGACCATTAATCGTGCGTACGAACAGGTGGTAGCCGGTATCCGTGCCGGACGGGCCGTGGTAGACCCCTTCGCGCCACCATGCGTAGCCGCCCGGGCCCATGCGCCCGCAGTCGCCCCAGACATATTCACCCTCGATGCAGTAGAGCTCCTCCACCATGGAATGAGTCCACTGCGGCTTGGCCATTCCGGGCGGTACACGGTGTGGAGGGGAACAGTACAGAAAAGATGTCTCCTGGGTATACGGGTCGGTGCGCAGCGGCTTGATGGCAACGCCCCGGGCAAGTTGCGGATCCACCAGGCCAGGGTCCCACTCCATCTCGAGCGGATTCACGTGTGCGACCAGCAGCGCGTCGTCGTACATGTCAGCCGGAGCATGCCCGGCCATCGTGGCCGGCCGATCGTAGAACATGGTCAACAATACGGCACCTTCCGGCGCAGCCGCCGTGGCGCGCTCGAAGCCGGCAGGCAGGAAGCCGTAACTGTGCTTGTCGTACCGACGCCCGGCAATCTCGATCGAGCCATCGAGCACGAGAAACTCCTCGTGGGCGGTGACGTGATGCAGCTCGCGGCGCTGCCAGGCGGCCGGATAGCGCACGATGCAGGTGGCGTCGGTGCCCGCCTCATCGATCGACAGCAGCTTGTGCTCAACGTCATCGCGGCCCGGGCCGTGCAGCCCGCGCTGCCAGGGCAGGTCCTGCGCCTGGATGAACATCGTGTGCTCACGTGCCATCGATGGGACCCCTAAAAGCTGTGCGTAAGCGTCAGGCCCCAGCTGCGTCCCGCCGCAGGATAGCCCAGAGAGTTGCCGATACCCCGCGGATCGAGCAGGGCATCCGACGTTGAGGTGAACCTTACTCCGTTGAGGAAGTATTCCTCGTCCGAGAGATTACGCCCGTGCGCGGCGACTTCCCAGCGTCCGTCAGCGCTCAGCCATGCCAGACGTGCATCGAGCAGGCCGAAACCCTTCTGGCCGACGATGTCTTCATTGAACTGGGTGAAATACACCCTCGACTGGTAGCTGTAGCGGCCACTCATCACCACGGCATGACCACCGGCCAGATCCAGCGTGTACTGCATCTGCACAGTGCCCTTGAATTCGGGGGCGTTGGGCGGGGTGTTGCCGGAGAGGTCGAGCACGCGTGGAGTGCCGTCCGGGTTGTTGCCCTGGCGATCAGTGAACTCGTCGTACTCGGCATCAAGGAAGGAGATGCCCGCGGTGATGTCGAGTGCCGGCACCGGGCGCGCAACGATATCAGCCTCGATTCCCCAGATGGTCGCCGCCGCGGCATTCGTTGTCAGCGTCAGGTTGTTGATGAAAGTCGAGACCTGCAGGTCCTCGTAGTCATAGTAGAAGGCGGCTGCGTTCAGGCGCAGGCGATTGTCGAGCCAGTCGGATTTCGCACCGACTTCAAAAGCCTTGACGCTTTCCTGGTCGAATGCAGGATTGGCATCCAGGCTATTGAACCCGCCGGACTTGAAGCCTTCGGAATAGGAGGCATAGAGGAGAATATCCTCGGAAGCACGGAAATCGATGCCGATCTTGGGCGTGAATTCACTCCAGCTGCGGCTGTCTTCGCGCGTGCTGAACACGATGGGCGTGGCCGTAGAGCGCAGGCCATTCAGGTCGAACACCGCACCCACGGAGCTTGTGTCATCCTTTTTTTCACGACTGTAGCGTGCGCCCAGTATCACGTCGACGCGATCGTTGAGGGCCCAAGTAGCCTCGGTGAAAGCCGCCCAGGCGGTGGTTTCGTTGGTGCTGGGAATGATGAACGAACCCGTGGATCCCGGAACACTGCCGAACAGTGGCCGACCACTGGCGCGAATCAGGCCCAGGCCGCCTTCCTTGTCCTCGCGCAGATAGTACAGGCCGCCGATGACACTGAGCGGTCCGTCGCCGGCGTAGGCCAGACGCAGCTCCTGCGAGAGCTGGTCGCTGGCGTATTCGAAGTTGCTGCGCGTGACGTCGACTTCCGTGCCATCGGTATTGAACAGGAAATCGCTTTCATAATCGCGGTACGCGGTGATGGAGGTCAGTTCCAGCGTCGGTGAGAGCTGATAGCTCAGCGTGCCGGTAATCCCCCAGGTGTCCCACTCGTGGAAGGAATCAAGGTCGTTACGGATCTGGCCGAACGGTGGCGGTGGCAGCGCGCCCTGGGCCTGAGCGGCCCCCAGGTTATCGCGCGGACGCACCGAGGTATTGCCGTTCTCGAAGTCCGACCAGTCGGCGATCAGCGAGAATCGCAGGGCATCCGAAGGCTCGAAGTTGAGTATGGCGCGCAGCTGACGGATGTCGTTGTCATCCACATCAACGCCACTACCGGGGTTGATGTTGCGGGTATAGCCGTCATCCTTCATGTAGCGTCCGGCCAGGCGGATGCCGGCGATATCGGACACCGGGCCACCTGCTGCAGCGACGATCTCACGACGATTCCAGCTGCCGACTGCACCGGACACGTAGCCTGCCCATTCGTCGCCGGGTTGCCGGGAAATGATGTTGATGGCGCCCCCGGTGGTGTTGCGCCCATAGAGCGTGCCCTGCGGGCCTCGCAGCACCTCGACGCGTTCAACATCAAGAAACTGGTTCAGCGCCATCTGCGTGCGTCCAAGATAGACGCCATCCTGATGCACACCCACCGATGCATCGGCGCCGACACCGAAGATGTTGGTGCCAATGCCGCGGATGTAGATCTGAGCCTCGCCGCCGGCCTGGCTGTAGGCCATGCTCGGCGTCTGCACGTATAGTGAGGCGATGTCGTGGATGGCGAATTCGCGCAGGCTGTCGCCGGTATAGGCGACCAGGGATATGGAAACGTCCTGCAATGACTGCTCGCGCTTGGTTGCAGTTACCACGATCTCCTCGATCGCGGCAGCGCGCTGGCTGGCTGCCTGCTGAGCGTGTACCGCCGAAGTTGCCAGCAGTGAAGTGCTCATGAGTCCGTGAATTGTGCTGACGAGAATTTTGTTCATGGTGTGGCCCCCCGTGGTGTCCCATGCGTGCCTGGCAGATCGATCTGCCGGGCGGTTGCAACTGGTTTACGGGGAGTTGCGCAGTCTGGCTGGGTCGAACGAATGCGCCGTTCACGTGGCCAGACTGCCGATACTCCCCTGAACCGCTTGTTTTCTTGATCAGGCGTCGCCGCGCGAGCGCACCTGAATTTTTAATCAAACGAAAGATAGAGCAACATCTCCGCTCAAGCAAGCTCCTGGAGTGGAAAAATATTCCAAATCATCTTGTCTGGTGCTGCATATCGGTTTAGGGTCTGACGCTGTGTTGCCGTGCCGAGGAGGGGGGGAATGGCCGAAAATGATGCCCGCGGCTCTGAGGCCATCGGCCTGGACCACGTGGGATTCGCCGTGCGCGATCTGTCGCCGCTGCTCAAGTGTATGCAAACACTGGGCTTCACACCCACCGAGCCCAAACCCCTGCTGGGGGTGGACCCGGACAGCGGCCAGGCGCGGAGCCTGGGTCAGGACAGCGCTCATCTGGTGCTTCGGAGCGGGTACATTGAACTTACCGCCGTGCCGGATCCTGCAGCGGGCAATCACCTTGAAGCTTTCCTGCGCCGTTACCAGGGACTGCACATCCTGGCCTTGCATGCGGATGACCCTGCGAAGGCGCGAGACCGCCTGATTCAAGCTGGCGTGCCCGTCACACCCTTGGCTCAAGCCAGTCGTCGCATCGAGTACGGCGAGCGTACAGGCGAGGCCAGCTTCAGCTGGTGCATGATCGAGCCCGGCGCATTTGACGCCGGACTGCTGTGTGTGATGCGCGGGCACACACCGGAGCTGATCTATCAGCCGGCGGTTCAGCAGCATGCCAATACAGCTTTCGCTTTGCGCGGGGTGACGCTGCTGAGTGCTGAAGCACCGCGCCACGCAGAAATTTTCGCTCGCCTGACCGGGCAGGTGTCGTATCGCGAGGCTGGCGCCTGGATCATCCCGCTGCGAGCTGGCGAGTTGCGCATCTACGCACTTGAAGATGCACCTGAGTTGCATGCTTCAACGGCAGCTGGTCGACATCCCTGCCTGTCCGGAGTGACAATCGCCGTGCGCGAACTCGCCGTGCTTCAAAGGGTGCTGGAGCAGCAGAGTGTGGCTTTCGATCGTCAGGGCGCGGCGCTGCTGGTCAGACCCGCCGCGGCCGGATGTGCAGTGCTGGAGTTTGTCGGTCCTGGCTAGGTCGTTTCGCACACTGGTTTTCCACCATCGAGGCAGACTCATGATCAGCTACGTTCTGCAGAGCCCACGTGCAACACGCTGGGCATCGGCGTGCATGATGACCGTGTTCGGTCTGGGCATCGCTGCGGCGGCGGCCGCGGCAGAGCCTGCAGCATCCGCCGTGACGCATTGGTGGGAAGGCAGCTACGAGTATCGCAATGCCGCCGACGGTGAGGTCTTCGGTGTCGAACGCTTCCGGATCATGCGCCACCCGGATGGGACGCGCAGCGTGCTGGCCTGGAACGACAACCGGGCACGCGCCACGCAGATCAGCATCATGCTGCGCGTCGACGCCGGATTTCGTCCGTTGAGCGCCTTCGCTACCTACTGGACGGGCGGCCTGTGGCGCGGCACGGTGAACATTGGCACCAACCGCGAGATCATCGGTTTGACCAGCGCCGGCCCGGCTGGAGAGCGCTCGCTGCAAGCCCCCGCACCGGAGGCATTCTCGCTGTCGCTGCATCCGGTCTCTGCGGACGGATTGCATCTGGCCGCCATGCCGCCCGGCGCAGCGGCGGCGCAACTCTTCGCCATGGATCCCGCCGCCATTGAAGGCATCTCGGCGAGTCTGGTAGAGATGCCTGTCGAGCGCCATGCTCTGAGTACGGTGGAAGTGCCCGCGGGGCGTTTCGACGCGCTGCACGCAACATTGGCGGGCGGCAATCAGATGTGGATCACGCCGGAGGATTTCATTGTCCTGCGCATGCGCCTGCCGAGACTCGATGCCGAGTATGTGCTCACATGCCTGGCAAGCGGGACAGATCTTTTCAGTGAGGAGGTTGCCGCGTGTCCGCCCGGGACCAGAATAACGACGTCAACGGTGGGGATGTAAAATGAGAAGACATCGTATGGCAGCTGTCCTGATCGGCAGTATGCTCATGAGCGCGCCAGCGGTGACCGCGCCGGAGTACGACCAGGGCGTCGATGACCTGAAGTGGGTGCTGGCCCGCATGATCGAGTGGCTGCCAGGGGAGTGGAGTGCGTTTCCGCATGTGCACCACAACCGCACGGTCCGCATGCCGGAGGTGGGCGAGCACGAGGACTGGCATCGCAGCATCACGCTGATCGACGCACCACAGGTGGGTGGCGACGCGGTGTTCTACGCACAAGTCACGATCGGTGATCGCGACGGACCGGTCCTGGGGCGAAGCCAGAACCTCTACAAGCTCTGGGTGGACGAAGAACGCGGCGTGGTCGTGTTCAACGGTCAGGGACCCAAAGATCCGGATCGCTTCGTCGATCTTGGCCAACGCCCCGAACTTTGGGGCGAGGTGAAAATGCGCGATGAGGCCGGCATCCACTGTGACTTCATCTGGCGGCGCACCGGCGATCAGGTGTTCGGCGTGCTGGAAGGCAAGACGCCGGAGCGCCAGACTTATGGACCGGGCACCTGTACGTATATCTCCGAAGCCGCCGACGCTGAGTTTTTCGCCGATGCCGAATGGGTGCTGTCCGCGGAGTCGTTGTGGCTGTATGACATCAACACGATGGGGGGATTTCAGTTCATTGGCCGGGAGGACCGCACGCACACGCGTTATCTGCGGACGCGGCCCTACAGCTGTGTGGTGAAAGATGCCGACGGTGAGCGGGTGCTCGAAGGCCATGATCGCGGCTTCAGAATCCCCGCCGCCACCCGGACGGGCGAGCGCGTCGAGTTGCTGCTGCTGCGCACCGAGTACGCCGATGAGCGCGAGGGTCGTGCCGATGCACTGCGTCTGAAGATGATGCAGGCCTATCCCGAGCCGCTGATGGTGTTCACGCAGGCCCCTGGTAGTGCGCCCAGCATTTCCCTGGAGCATCTCGGCGTGAATGCACGGTGCACGCTCCGGGATGCGTTCGCGCCGATTGATCGGGAAATTCAATGAGGCTCTTCTACTCGCCCTTCCACAACTTCGTGCACAAGGTGCTGGTGTGTGCGCACGAGACAGGCCACTGGGACTCATTGACGCGGGTGGCCACCTTTCCGTTCAAGAGTCTGGCTGGTGAGGTGGTGCGCGGGAAGTACTCGCTGGCGGCGATCAATCCGCTGGACAAAGTGCCCACGCTGGCGTTGGACGACGGCCAGGTCATCTACGGCAGCCAGGCGATCTGCGAGTACCTCGACGCGAACACGCGCGCCGCACGGCTCTATCCCAAGCCCGGTCGCGCACGCTGGGATGCGTTGACGCGCCTGGCGCTCTGCGACATGGGCTTCGAGATGACCGTAGCGCTGGCGATGGAACGCTGGCGTGCGCCGGAGCTTCGCAACCTCGAGACTTACAAGTGGTTGTGGCCGAAACTGGAGGCGGCGCTCGACAAACTGGAGCGTGACGCAGCAGTCGGTTGGCAGGGCTTCGACATTGGCCACGCCTCCATGCTGCACATGATCAGCTACCTGGCGTACTGGTGTTCCAGCGTCGGTTCGGATGACCCGCTGCGCCCGCATTTCGACTGGCGCAGCGGACGTGCAGCACTGGCAGGGTGGTACGACCAGGCGCTCGAGCGTGACGCGGTGCAGGCGCATTTCCGCAGTCAGTTCGCAGGCGACGCGACCCCGGAGTACCACCAGCGCATGGTGGCCGAAGTGCTGGCCGCGCAGGCTGCGAACCAGACGCGATAGCAACGCACAGGCGGCCAGGGAGGCTCGATCATGAACCCGGAAATCGAACGGCTGCAACTGTACTACTGGCCGACTCCGAATGGTCACAAGGTGCCGATCTTTCTCGAGGAGGCGAAACTCGATTACGAACTCGTGCCGGTCAATATTCTCAAGGGAGAACAGTTCGGACCTGAGTTCCTCGCGGTGAGCCCGAACAACAAGATCCCCGCGCTGCTCGACCCGCACGGCCCCGGTGGGCAGCCGTTGGCCTTGTTCGAATCCGGCGCCATTCTCATCTATCTGGCCGAAAAAACCGGACTTTTCCTGCCGCCCCAGGGTACAGGCCGCTACCAGGTGCTGCAGTGGCTGATGTTCCAGATGGGCGGTGTAGGGCCGATGTTTGGCCAACTCGGCCATTTTCTGGGATACGCGCCCGAGCCGGTGCCGTACGCAACGCAGCGCTACGACAAGGAGACGCGTCGGCTCTACGGCGTGATGGAGGCTCAGCTGTCGGGCCAGGAACACCTGGCCGGCGAGTATTCGATTGCCGACATGGCGGTGCTGCCCTGGGTGCACGTACACTGGTTTCACAAGATCGATCTTGCTCTTTACCCTGCCGTGAAGCGTTGGTACGAGCGCCTCGGCGAACGGCCTGCGGTACAGCGCGCCTTCGCGTTGTTAGCCGATGAAATGAAGATCGGTGATCCCGATGAAACCACCCGCGAGGTGTTCTTCGGCAATACGCAGTTCGCAGGCGCCGGCCAAGGCAAAGCCTCCGGCAACCCCACGGATGGCGGCAACGCTTAACCGCCTGCACGGCAACCTGCCGGCAACACAACTGCAAGGGCAGTGCAATATGCGACCGGCATGCTCCCCGGGTTTCCCGCAATGGAGTGCGTTGCATGTTCCGGATCCTCGCCCGTCATCCCGTTACGCTCGGGGTCGCCGTCGCCCTGTCCGCAGTACCCGCCATCGCCCAGCAGTCGCGCGGCGGGCTCGAGGAAATCGTCGTCACCGCGCAGAAGCGCGAGCAGGCGGTGCTCGATGTGCCCATCACCCTGACCGCCTACACGGGTGATTTTCTCGATCAGATCGGGGTGGAGGATTTCGAGCGCCTCTCGGCGTTCGTGCCAGGTCTCGTTGTGCAGGAGCAAAGCCCGAACAACCCGGGCTTCGTGATCAGAGGCATCACCTCGGATTCCGGCTCGGCCCAGATTGCGCCCCGTGTCTCGGTGTTCCAGGACGGCATCGACATCAGCCGATCGCGCGGCTCCATTGTCGAGCTCTACGATCTCGAGCGCGTCGAGGTGCTCAAGGGACCTCAGGCGACGCTGTTCGGGACCGCGGCAAGCATTGGTGCGATCAGTCTGATCTCGGCGCCACCCGGCGAAGACTTCGAGGGGCAGGCATCCTTCGGCGTGGGCAATTTCGGCGAGCGGCGATCGCGTGGCTACGTTTCGGGTCCGCTGCTGGGCAGTGAGACTTTCGGCGCACGGGTGGCGTGGCTGTACCGAAGTCGTGACGGCTTCGTCGACAACGTGGACGGACCGGCGCTCAACGGCAAGGATACTACTGCCGTGCGCGGCTACCTGCGCTTCGAGCCGACCAATACGTTCCAGGCCGATCTTATTCTGAACTGGCAGCGCGATACCCCGCCAGGCACTTCGTTCAAGAGCGGCGTCGTGCCCCCGGTGGGTGGCGATCTCGACCCCGGCAGCTTCGCCCAGCTTGGGCCCTTCGGGCGCCAGCCCAACGATTTCCTCGGCGGGCCGATAGGCCTGGATCGCACGGTCGGCAGTATCACGGCGCGGGCGACCTGGGATTTCGCGCCGGCCTGGCAATTCACCTCGATCAGCAATTTCCGCGAGTTCGATTCGCTGGAAGTGTTCGACGCCGATGGCACGCGCGCGTACTGGCTGGAATTTGCCGAAGATGCGAGTGGCAAGCAGTGGAGCCAGGAGTTTCGCCTCAATTTTGACGACGGCGGTCGTCTGTCGACGTTTTTCGGGGCCACCTGGTTCCACGAGGAGGGAGAGCAGCGGGTGCCCTTTTCCACCGACGAAGGTGTGTTCGCCGCCTGCACGCTGGTCCTGGGCGTCGGCTGCTTTCTGCCCGATGGCAGCGTAGCCTCGGTGCTGCCGGTGCCGATCATTTATGAAGATGCGTTCGCCAACACAGGTGACAACGATGCGTTGAGCTTCTATGCGGATGCTTCCTGGCAGTTCAGCGATCAGTGGCGCGCGACCCTGGGGCTGCGTTATGTGACCGAGCGCAAGACCAGCGGCTTCTACAGTCTTGGCGTGCCCTCGGTGGTGGGTGGTGGCCTGCCGCTGCTGTCGTTGTTCGGGGTCGGCAATACCGGGGGCCTTCCGGTGTTCTCGGATCGCAAATCGTTCGATGACCTCTCGCCACGCTTCGTCCTCGACTACGCACCGGCAGACAACTGGCGCCTGTACGGTTCGATCGCGAAGGGCCGGCGCAGCAACGTGGTGGACGTGGGTGGCATACCCGGACCGATCCCCAGCCTCGTCGCCCTGGTCGAGGTTCTGCCAGACGAGATCATCTGGAGCTACGAGATTGGAGTGAAGGCCGAGCTGATGGACGAGCGCCTGCGCTTCGATGCGGGGGTGTTCTATCAGGACTACAGTGATTTCCAAACCACGATCTTCGATGATGCCGGTCAGCTGCAAAGCGTCAATGCCGGCGAGGCCACCAATTTCGGAGTAGAGGCCGCAGTGATCGCAAGCCTTGCCGATGGCCTCGACGTGTTCGCCAATGTCGGCTGGATCGACGCCAGTTTCGACGACACCGACGGGGACGGCAATCCGGCGCTGTTCGCCGGCAACCGCTTCCGTCTGCAGCCCACCTGGAGCTGGTCGGCGGGTGCCACCTGGCGCTATGGTCTGACCAGTACCCTGGAAGGCTTCACCACGCTGACCTGGAACTACCGCAGCCGGGTGTTCTTCGAGGAAGACAACGCACCCGTGGCGGGCGTGGACATCCTGCAGGACAACCTTCACCTGGTCGATGCGCGTGCCGGCTTCGGCAGTCGCGATGGTCGCTGGGAACTGACGGCTTATGCCAACAATCTCTTCGACGAGCGCTACATCATCGATGCCGGCAATACCGGTGCGGCTTTCGGCACGCCGACGCTGATTGCGGGGCCGCCGCGGCTCTATGGTGTGGAGGCAATCCTGCGCTTCGGCCGGTAGCCCGGCCGCGGGTAAGCTCGCTGGAATCAGGGCCATGCCCGATGCCAGGCGGGCGATCGCCGCGCGCTGGCGTGCCTTCAGTCCCGCTCCAGGGAAAAGCCGATCGCCATGCCTTGCGCGAAACCGGGCAGCAGCTGTCCGTCGCCGTTTCCCCAGGGTCGAAGATACTCGGCATACGAGTCTTCATCGCGCAGGTAAAAGCCGAGAAACGCGGTGATGAAATGTCGATTCAGATCGTTCAGGCGCTCGATGTCCCACACCGGTTCGGCGTAATGAGCGAACTCGCGTGCATGAGGCCGACTTGCCAGTGGCGGCGGGATCGGTGCCACATTGTGGCGGGCCTGGTGATAGGTGAGCAGCCAGTGCGCCGCGCCATGTGCCTGCTGCCACAGCCAGCGTACGCCACCGTCGTAGCCGGAGACCCCGTCGGCATCGCCTGCGATGTATAGCACAGGCGCGTCGATGGCTGACATTGCAGAGTCTCGCCACAGCGAGGCGACGTCCTCGATCCCCGCAGCCTGCAGGGATGCGGGCGCACCCCAGGGGGCAAGGGCAATCACAGCACGAATACGCCGATCCGCGGCCACCTTACCCTCGGCATGTTTGCGCATGGCGCCATGCGGCACGAAGTGGTTGTCGGCGACCTCGGGCGCGACGCCGGCCCCGGCAGCCACCAGCGCGCCATAGCCACCCATCGAGTAGCCGATCACCGCGGCGCGCTCGGGATCGGCAAAGGCAAGCCGCTGGCCGCTGGTGCCGCCGACCAGCAACTCATCGATGACGAATACGATATCGCGCGGGTGATGGAACAGGGTACTTGCGAACTCGTCGCGGTCTGCATGGGTGGCGTTGGCATGATCGATTGCGGCGACCAGATAGCCACGCGAGGCCAGATGCTCACCGAGGTAGCTCATCAGCACGCGCGAGCCCGGATAGCCATGCGAGAGCACGACCAGCGGCGCTGGTCCTGCAGCCGGATCTGGTGCTGCGTTGCGTGCGGCCCGGCCCTGGACTCGGAAGGGCCGCAGCGGACGCTGCGCGTTGCCCGGGCCACTGCCCAGCACATCATCGTATTCGGTCACGGCGTCTGCGCAGCAGCGCGCCGGATACCACAACTCGATGGTGAGTGCCCGATCCCGTCGCGGGGGGGCGTCGCCTGCCGGTGTTTCGTTCAGTGGGTCGATCTGCGCGGCGTGAACCATCGACAGCGTGGTGACGCCCACCGGATAGGGGCCGGGCAGTGCCAGCGCCGGGGCGTCGGGCCGCCGCGGTGTCGTGGCTTCCACCGCATGCGTTGGGGCGGGTATGCCGATCAGCCCGAATGCAAGGCTCAGCAGGCACACGGTGGGCGAAACCATGCGTTTCGCGGTTGTAAGGTCGGCTCGCATCGTTGCAGTGTAACGCGATCAGCTTACTGTGCGATGACGACTGGCCGCCTTACCTATCCCCTCTACCAGAAGCGTACGGCACCGGTGTCCACATGGATGAAATCCGAGCGCTCGTAATAGCCCACGCCCCCGGCTTTGAGCTTGAGCGCCATCTCACGCAGCTTCGCCGTGGGCACGCCGCGCAGGCGCACGTCGATGGCGCGTCCTTCCATGTGCAATGAGCGTTGCGCCACACCGTTGCTGTTACTGCGCAGCATCTCGTTGGTGCGCGGTGAGCGAAACGCCGAGATGATCTCATAGGTGCCACGATCACCGGCCTTGACGCGCAGGTGGTGCAGGACATCCAGGAGGGCGGGGTCTATCGGGTGATGGTCACCGGTGCGGAAGTCGCGCAGGAAATGTGTGATCTCATCGAGCGCCTCGGGGATGTGCTCGCCCTGTTCGGCGTAAGTCAGACGAAGGCGCTCGCCGGTATGCGTATGGTAGAAACTGAGCGTTCGTACCTGGCGGGCGAGGACCGGTTTTGGCACAGTGAGGCCCGCAGCGGCGGCGAAGGCGCCGGCGACGAAGCCTCGTCGGCTCAGCGCCGGCCGGGCTTCAAGCTTTTCGCACACATGGCACATGATGACCTCGAAAATCGATACGACCCAAGGAAGGATCCTACCTTGAAACACCACTTTGCACGCGCCGGCAGCCTCGCCGCGGTGACCTGCTTCACATGCCTGCTCGCCGGCCCCGGGATGACCGCCGATACGGCCGGCCCGACCCTCTCTGCACAAGCCGAAGCCCTGCGAGCACGTGTGGAGGTGCTGGCGGTGGAGCCGCGTGTGGCCGAGGTGCCGGTGGCCGATCACTGGTTCCTGACCCGGTACTACGAGCGCAGGCAGTTTACCCCGGTTTGGGACACTCCGGCAAAGCTCGCGCAGTTGATCGACGCACTGGCCGGCAGCGAGCGGCATGGCCTGGACCCTGATGACTATCATCTCAACCTGTTGCGCGAACGTCTCGCGGAGCTCGCCAACGGTGTGGCTTTTCGCCCCGACATCGAAATCCTCGCGACGGATGCTCTGGCACGCATGGCTTTTCACCTGCATTTCGGCAAGGTCAATCCCGAGCAGCTGGAGCCGACCTGGAATTTCACTCGCAGCATGGCTGGCATCAGCCCTGTCAACGCGATGGCGCGGCTTGTGAATGCGCACGATCTGCCCAGTGCGCTCGATGCGCTGGCCCCGCAGCTGCCTCGCTACGCCGCATTGCTGGATGCGCTGGCTGCGCATCGCGCCATTGCCGCACGCGGCGACTGGCCAACGGTGCCGGCCGGACCGACGCTGCGTCCGGGTGATCGTTCGCCTCGGGTGGCTGTGCTGCGCGAGCGACTGCGTGCCTCGGGAGAACTCGAGGACGGCCATGCCGAGCGGGTCGATGCACAGTTGGCCGACGCGGATCTGAGCGACGCAGAACGGGCCGACGCAGAACCGGCCGTCGCCGAACTGGCCGACGAAAATCTGATCGCTGACGATGAGTCCGCTGCCCTGGACGAGGCGTTTTTCGACGCCGCGCTGGAGAGCGCCGTGCGGCGCTTTCAGCGCCGGCATGCGCTGTCGGAAGATGCTGTCGTCGGGGCCCGCACGCTGGCGGCACTGAACGTGCCTGTCACTTCGCGCATCGACCAGCTGCGTGTGAACCTCGAGCGTGTTCGCTGGGTGTTCCGTGACCTCGGGCCGCGCTACGTGATCGCCAATATCGCGCGGTTTCGCGTCAGCCTGATCGAGGATGGCGAAGTCGTATGGGAGACGCGTGCCGTGGTCGGGCGCAGCTACCGGCAGACGCCGGTATTTCGTTCCGAGATGCGCTACCTGGTGTTCAACCCGACGTGGACTGTACCCCCGGGTATCCTTGCGCGAGACCTGCTGCCTGAGATCCGTCGCGACCCGGAGACCCTGACTCGACGCAACATGGTGTTGCTGGACCTTCAGGGACGGCCGGTGGATGCGTCGGGTATGGACTGGCAGTCGCTGCCCGCGCGCGGATTTCCCTACATGATCCGCCAGGAGCCAGGACCGGAAAATGCGCTGGGGCAAGTCAAGTTCATGTATCCGAACCCCTACCACGTCTACATGCACGACACGCCTGCGCGTAACCTCTTCGGAGAGACCGATCGGGCTTTCAGCTCCGGATGCGTGCGTCTGGACAATCCTCTTGAGTTCGCACGAATCCTGTTGGCTGGCAGCGGGGGATGGGATGATGCGGCGATCGCGCGGACGCTCGCCGACGGACGTCCACGCACGGTGAATCTGCCGCGCCCGCTGCCGGTGCTGACGATCTATGCAACGGCTGTGCCAGAAAACGGCGAGATCCTTTTTCTGCCCGACGTCTACAGTCGAGATGGCCGGCTGCTTGCGGCACTCAACGAAGGCTTCCGCTTCGCGCCGCCCGCCGGTTATCAGGAATCGCTGCTCGATGCGCTCTAGCAGCGCGCCTGCTCAGGGGTAGTCAACGCCCAGTGGACGGTTGGCCACGACTAGTCCCAGGTCATCGCGCCGAAGATGCAGTCGTCGGGGCCGAGGTAGTCGAAAGCGCAGGTATAGGTGCCCAGGAAGCGCAGGTCGGCGCTGATCAGCGCACCGGCAATGCCGGTGTTGCCCAGCGTATCGTCGAAGCTGCCGCGGAAGATGCCGAAGGTCCCGTCGAAGCGGTCCATATCCAGTTCCATCGATACGCCGACGTCCTCGTCGATGTCGCAACGCCCCGCCGCACAAAAGGCCCAGGCACCCCAGGTCGAGTTGGCACCCGGGCGCAGCCAGGCGTGACGTCCTGCCCAGCCGCCGTCGAGGTCGGTGAAAAAATATTCCGGCAGCGCCGTCGCGCCGCGTTCCAGAACGGCGAATTCGAAGAACTCGCTGACTACGACAGCGTATCGTCGCTGCGGGTCCGTCAGTAGCCGAAGCGCGGTACCGTCACTGAGATCCGCAGCGTAGAGATCGGGGCCTACGCTGCGCAGCCGGCCGTTGAGGCCGGCATTCACGCCGGAGATCACCTCGCGGCTGATGGTGTCGCCACACACGCGCCACTCGAGGGTGAACAGCGTGCCATCGTCGTCTTCCATGGCACCGAACCAGGTACCGTCCAGCCCCAGCGACGGGCCGGCGCATTCGGCGACCACCACCGTGTCCTCGCCACCGCAGGCGGAAAGCGCGAGCGCTGCCAGCGTTCCCAGCAGCAGGGTTCCAAACCGGTGTGGTGCACGCATGACGACTCTCCCGGTGAACTCGAGGGCATCCGGTCATGCGGAATGCACGAGCGGCCACCTCGAGTTAAGAGCCTAGCGGGCGAAAGCTGAACGCAGGATGACCGCGGCGAATCCGGGCATGCCTGCGCGGGCTGCGATCTAGGTGCCGACGATGAAGCTCACTACCGTGCAGGCGCTGCCGCCGACGTTCAGCGTGGCGAACCGCTGCGCGCCCTCGACCTGGCAGTCACCGGCAAGGCCGCTGACCTGGCGGGAGGCGTCGAGCAGCATGCGCACACCGGTGGCGCCGACCGGGTGGCCCAGACCGATGAGACCGCCGCTGGGATTGACTGGCAGCCGACCGCCCATCGCAATCGTGCCGTCCTCGATGGCCTTCCAGCTCTCGCCCGGCGCCGTGATGCCGAAATGGTCGATGGCCATGTACTGCGTAGTGGTGAAGCAATCGTGGGTCTCGATGCCGTCGACACCGTAGATGCTGCCAAGTCCGGCGCGCCCGAGCGCTTCATTGATCGCCCTGTGCACATGCGGAAACACATAGGCGGATTCGCGGCTGGCGTGGAGCTTCGTGTCGAAGGCGATCGGCGCGCTGCGGTGTCCCCACCCCTGAATCCGCGGCAGCGATGCGAGAGATACGCCGTGTCGCGCCGCCCAGCTGCGCGCCTTGTCCTCACCGGCCAGCACGACCGCCGCGACGCCGTCGGTGATCTGGCCGCAGTCCTGTTTTCGGATCATGCCGTCGATGACAGGGTTGGCCTCGTCATCGGCGGTGAAGCTGGCGGGCGTGAACTGCCATTGACGTGTCTGCGCATAGGGATTTCGACGCGCATTGGCGAAGTTGTTGTGCGCGATGGCCATCAGGTGTGCATGGTCCAGCCCGTATCGCCGTGCGTACTCCTCGCCGAGTTTCGCGAACAGGTGTGGCCAGGGCCAGCGTACGTCCTGGCATTCGTGGCCGGTCCAGATGGCCGCGCCCAGGTACTCGGCGGCCTGCCCGCCCGGTACGTTGCGCATCTGTTCCACGCCCACCACCAGCGCGCAGTCGTACCGCCCCGACTCGATATCGGTCATCGCCGAGAGCACGGCGATGCTGCCAGAGGCGCAGGCGGCTTCGTGCCGCGAGGCAGGCAGTTCTGCCATGGCCGGATCGACCAGGCCGAAGAATCCCCCGAGCAGGCCCTGGCGGCAGAACAGCTCGGCGACGAAGTTGCCGACGTGTCCGACGTCGATTTCGGCGGCGTCGATACGAGCATCGGCGAGCGCGCCTTGGACGCCCGCGGAGAACATGTCGAAAATGTCGCGCCCCTCGCGCGCCCAGTTGCGGGCGAAGTCGCTCTGCGCGCCGCCGAGGATATAGATGTCGCTGTTCATAGCGCCCTCTGACCGATTGCAAATTCTCCGGTGTCGAGGCCATGGCACTTGCTTAAGCCCCGGCTGTCGTGGCCTGCGGGAGGTCTTTGGCGGAATGGCTCCCTTCGGTCCGCTTTATTTCCGCCAGAGACCTTCCGCAGGCCAC
>JBGTIC010000404.1:0-6861 GCA_041745895.1 Gammaproteobacteria bacterium | reverse complement strand
CGTCGGTGCCGCCGCTGCAATTCCAACGGCCACGCAGGTGCAGGCGTTCCTGGCGGCCTGCGGCGAGACGCCATGACCGGTACGCCGATCATCATCGACACTGATCCGGGCATCGACGATGCGTTCGCGCTGGTCTATGCCCTGAACTCAGCGCAGCTCGAGGTTGTGGGCGTGACCACGGTTCACGGCAATGTCGGCGTCGAGCGCACCACCCGCAACGCGCTGGGCCTGCTCGAGTTCGCGCGCAGCGGCGCGCACATCCCGGTGGCCCGCGGCGCGGCAGAGCCATTGCTGGGACCTGCCGAGAGTGATGCCGGTTTTGTTCATGGCACTGAAGGTCTCGGTGATACGCCGGTGTTCACCCCGCGCACCGCGCCGCACGCGCTGCCTGCGTGGCAGTTCATCTGCGAACGAGCCGCCGAGCGGCCCGGCGAGATCACGCTTTGTGCGATCGGACCCCTCACCAATCTGGCCCTCGCGCTGGCGCACTCGCCGCGCGTGGCAGAGCAGCTGGCCGGTGTGGTGATCATGGGCGGCGCGCTCAGGGTGCCAGGCAACATCACGCCGTACGCCGAGTACAACTTCTGGGCTGACCCTGCCGCGGCGGCGGCGGTGCTTGCCGCACCCTGGCCGATCACGCTCGTGGGTCTTGATGTGACCACGCAGGTGGTCTGCTCATCGGCGTATTTCCGGACCATTGCGAAAGCCGCGCCGCGCGTGGGTGGGTTCATTGCACAGATCGCCGAGTTCTACATCGACTTTCATCGTCGTCACGCGGGACTGCCCGGCTGTCAGCTGCATGATCCCACTGCGTTGATTGCACTGACGCATCCGTCGCTGTTTGCGGGGGAATGCGTGAACATCTCGGTGACGACGCAGGGCGAGCATCGGGGCCAGGTCATCCACAATGAATCGCCAGACGATGCGGGGCAGGGCGCACGCACGCAACGCAACGGTAACACCACCGTACTCACCGACGTGGATGCGGCGCTCGTCAAGGACGCTTTCATGCTAAGTTTGGCCGCCGCCGATCAGGGTCATTCAGGCAGATGAAAGCCCGTTCCATGTTTGCAATCGATACTGTCGACTGTCTCCCAGCGGATGCGCCGCAACGCTTCGTGCAATCCCTGCGCGAAACCGGCTTTGCCGTGCTCACGCATCATCCGCTGGATGCGCAACTGATCAAAGCCTGCTACGACGGCTGGGCGGCATTCTTTGCCGATGACGGCAAGCATGCGTTCACCCGCGATGTGAGTACGCAGACTGGCTTTTTTCCGTTTGGTTCGGAGAATGCACGCGGCCGCAGCGTGAAGGACCTCAAGGAGTTCTATCACGTCTATCCCGGTGCGCAACTGCCCGACTCGGTCTCGGCGCCGACGTGGGAGGTTTA
Organism: Gammaproteobacteria bacterium; assembly: GCA_041745895.1. Lineage (GTDB taxonomy): Bacteria > Pseudomonadota > Gammaproteobacteria > Steroidobacterales > PWYM01 > PWYM01. The sequence continues at coordinate 5,471 of JBGTIC010000404.1, read as the reverse complement.
TCACCAGCTTGCCGATTTTGGCCGCGTGCTGCTCGGATGGGTCGATGCAGGGAGTCCCGACGAGGTCCAGACGCGCTACAGCGAGCCACTCACGCGAATGCTCGAGGGCAGTCGCATGAATCTGCTGCGCATCCTGCATTATCCTCCGCTGCCCGACCGCATTGAAGCCGGTGCCGAGCGTGCGGCCGCCCATGCCGATATAAACCTGATCACGCTGCTGCTTGCCGGCAGCGAGCCGGGCCTGGAAGCTCAGGATCGGGAGGGCCGCTGGCATGCCGTGCCCTGCGATGCCGGCATGATCGCGGTCAACGTCGGTGACATGCTGCAGATGGCGTCCGGCGGCTGGTTTCCCTCCACGGTACACCGCGTCGTCAATCCGGCGAATGGCGAGAATCGCTCGCGCTACTCGATGCCGATGTTCCTGCATCCGCGGCCGGAGGTGATGCTCTCTCCTGCGGTGTCAGCCCATGAATATCTGGAGGAGCGCTTGCGCGAGATCGGTCTAAAGGCTGGCACGGGCTGATCGCCCAGCAACAGGCCTGCGCCTCACCCGGCCGAGGTATCGGCGCGCCGCACCGTTGCCGGCTCCTCGCGCTCATCCAGGGTTGCCTCCAGCCATCGCCGGGCTTCGTGCCAGTCGACCGGCTGGCTCGCCAGTGCTGGTACGAACAGCGTGATGTAGTCGCCCTGCGGATTGACGGTGACGCCGTGCAGGCCCTCCGACATTTCCGTGCGCAGCGACAGCGAAGGCCAGTTGACACCGGTGCCGCGGCGCATGGTGGTGCGCAAGGCCGCTGCCAGATTGTGCAGATCCGCCACCAGTGCCCGGCAGATGGCCTCCTTGGCGCCCCGATCCGAGAAATCCGCGAACTCGCAACGCACGCCTTCCTCGCTCTGCCAGGTGGGCGGATTTTGTTGTGACAGGGTCCAATGGCCCTGCCGGGGTTCTGTGTCCATGACGCGCATATTCAGCGCGTCCTCATCGTCATCCTGTGAACAGGCATATTGACCGCAGAACTGTGCGGCGACCTCACGTTCCAGGCGAGCCTGTGCGGACAGCCTGGGCCATGAGACCCACAAGGCGCGACCGTCGATCAGCAGCATGATCTGGCCCTGCCGGTCAGTGCGCAGCATGAGGTTCTCGCCCGCGAGCAGGTCGGCCTGCGCGCTGCGCAATTCCGCCAGCAGCTGGCCCGTGGCGCCTGACCAGCTCGCGACCCTGCGTTGATCCGAGGCGCTCGATCGAGGTTCCTGCAGCACCCGCTCGAGCTCGGACTCGTAGGCCGCGGCGACCGCCTCGATGATCAAATTGGCGAGATCGATGCGCGCGTTGGCGGGCATGTCCGCGCTCCTGGAGATCAGGCTGACCAGCGGCGAGGGCTCGGCATAGAGCTGCCGTCCGCCCGACTCTGACTCTACGACCGCGGGCAGGCAGGCAAGCGCCGCTGCGCACGCCAAGGGTGCTGCCCTGGTGGTGGTCCTCGTCGATGTCAATGCGACTCCTCGATGCGTGCGCCCTGCAGCCCGATGGGGTCCCGGGTCGGGCGGGTGACATATACTCTACCAACACACGTCATGCGGGGGTCCTGCCAGATGAGTATCAGCACACGTTGCGGGTTGTGGCTTGTCGCCCTTTGTCTGTTGTCCCCATCCATTCCCGCAACCCAGGCCGGTCCAAACATGCAGCGCATCAAAATCGCCACCGTCGGTACGCGCAATGTCGCCGAGACTGCCGAGCTCTACCAGCGCTACCTTGCCTATGAAACAGTCGAATCCGGCACCGTGTCGGCGGGGCTGGCCGCGAGCTGGGGCGCCCCCGCGGTGGCCGGTCGACCCTATGCGCTGATGAAGGGGGAGAGCGGCGATGACGTGTACCTGCGCGCCATCGAGGTGCCCGTGCCGGACGACTACCGCGCCATGACCACGTGGGGCTGGAATGCCATCGAGATCATCGTCGAGGATCCGGATGCCATGTACGAGCGGCTGTCGGACAGTCCGTTTGCCCATGTCGGCGGTCCGGCCTACCTGGGGGGTGGGACATCGTCGATCCGCGCGGTGCAGTTCGTCGACCCCGCACAGGCCCTGTTCTATTTCACCACCGAGACCGGTGATCGCAGCGCCTCCACGCTGCTTACTCCGCGGGTCGAGGTCGACCGTCCGTTCATCATGGTGGTTGCAGGCCCCGACGCCCGCGCGCTGACCGACTTCTACGTCGAGCAGTTCGGCGGCATCGAGGCGTTCTACATGGAAAGTCCCATCGAGATTATCGCCAAAGCGCAGGGCAAACCCGCGGATCATGCCTATCCGCTGGCGCTGGTGCGCCTGGGCGCGTTCAGCAATTCGATCGAGGTGGATGGGTATCCGCCGGGTACCGGTCCGCGAGCGGTGTCGGAAGGTGAGTTACCGCCCGGGGTTTCCATCACGTCGTTCAGCGTACGCGATCTGGATTCCGTGGATGCTTCGCTGTTCATCACCGCGCCCACGCGCCCGGGCGGCAAGGCCTACGGAGACAATCGCACCGCGACGCTCATCGGACCTGCCGGCGAATTGATCGAGTTGATCGAGGAGCGGCGCTGAAACCATGAAGCTTGCAGGACGGATTTCACTGATCACGGGCAGCACTTCCGGTATCGGTCGCGGTGTGGCACTCGCTTTCGCCCGCGAAGGCGCGGATGTGGTGGTGAACCACCGACGCCAGCCGAAGCCTGGGATGGGAGTAGGAAGCATGAGGTTTGCACAACTGTTGGTGGTCGTCGTTGCGTCCGTGCTGGGTTCCATCCAGGCGAGCGATTTCTGATGAATGTTGAAGATCAGACCGCAATCGAAGCCATGTTCGTCAGTTACCAGACGGCGTGGGCTGCGAACGATCCCGAGCGGCTCGAAGCTCACTGGGACACTACTGATCCCGCGCCAGTGTATCTGGCCGAGGAGATTGCGAGGCGGATGACCGACTGGGAGGCTATCCGCAGCTACTGGAACAACAATCGCGAGTACATCGAGCGCGTGCGTCTGACATTTTCGGACTTTGCCTTCAAGCCACTGCACCAGGACCTGATCACTGCCGTGTTCGATATGCGCTGGGACATTCGCTTCCGAAGTGCCGGGATGACGCCGATGGGTGGTGACAACCGCGTAGTGACGACGGTGCGCCGCGTGGGTGATCAATGGCGCCTGGTTGCGTGGGTGGAGGCTCCGCTGGCAGCGCTGCCGTATCTGCAGCAGCTCTATGCCAGGAATGTCGCTGCCGACCTCTGACCTGCCAGCGCGCGCAGACTATCAGCTGGATATGACCTGGCTGCGCGCCCGTCCCCTGTACGCAACCCAACGCAAAACCCTGACCCACACGGACCACGGGTGGACCTTGGTCGGCATTCCCAGCGCCGCCTCAGCGCGGGCCAGTGAATCTTCGATCAGCGCATCATGCAGCGGTCGGAAAAACAGCGGCCAGGTCACACGCGCGGGGCCGTGGGTGCGCATTTTCAGGACGTGCCTCAGCATCACCGAATCGGCTTCGTGCAGAACCTCATAGCCATGCGATCCCACGAACCCCTTCGGCCCGAGAAACCTGAACTGGACGGATTCTCCCGGCGTGTACGCCTCGACAACATAGCGCACAGGCCCATGCCCGCCGATAGCGCCGATCCCCAGTGGGCCGTCGAGCTTCATCGGCGGCCACGAATGGCGAGGCCATAGCAGGTCTTCATTCGTGGCCAACGTATCGATCAGTGCGCCGGCCTGTGCGGCAGACACGCCATCGAGCTTGCGATGATGTACGTTGAGCACTTGCACGGCGTTATCCTGTCAGTCCAACGAGTGTTGTCGCGATCCGGACTCAAGGCTCGTCGTTGCCGCCGCGGAAGCGTTCGAACCACGCGATGACATAGGCTGGCTTGGCCATCAGGTTGCTCGGACGGGTGTGCAGCGCATGGGAAGCACCGGGTACCCGCACCAGCGCTGTTTCGATGCCGCGCAGCTGCAAGGCCTGGTAGTACTGCTCGCTCTCCGCGATCGGCGTACGGTAATCCTCTTCGCCCGTGAACAGAAGAGTCGGCGTGTTGACCTTGCCGACGTGGGATATCGGCGAGTAGGCGAGGTAGTGCTCGGCGTGTTCCCACGGTGGCCCGGGAAACCAGTAGCGCGTGAAGTAGTGGTACATGTCGGCATTGAGCGTAAAGCTGTACCAGTTGATCACGGGATTGACCGCAGCTGCGGCGGCAAAGCGATCGGTATGGGCCACCGCCCAGGTGGTCAGTGCGCCGCCGCCGCTGCCGCCGGTGATGAACAGCTCCTCAGAGTCGATGTAGCCACGGGCGACGACGGCGTCGATGCCGTCCATCAGGTCGTCGAAGTCGTGGCTGGGGTAGTTATGATGAATCTCGTTGGCGAACGCCTCGCCGTAGCTGGTGCTGCCGCGAGGATTCAGATAAACCACGACGTAGCCCTGGGCCGCCATCAATTGCAGTTCCATGGTAAAGAACGGGCCGTAGGTGGCGAACGGACCGCCGTGGATTTCCAGGATCAGCGGGTAAAGCTCAGCGGGGTCAAAGCCCGGCGGGTGAATCACCCATCCCTGCAGGTCGCGCCCATCCACCGACGAGGCGTACCAGAATTCCTCCACATCGCCGACGTTGCGTTTGAGCGCCAGGTCCGGATTGAGATCGGTGATCACACGGCTGCCGCGGCGGTCAATCACTGCAAGTTCAGAGGGGCGCGTGGTGTCGGCGTGGGTATGGGCGATCAGCCCGGAGCGCGAGACCGCAAACTGGCCGCTGCTGTAGGGCCGGCTGAAGTACTCGCCGCCGATCCTGTCACTGAGCACCTGGCGTTCACCGCGCAGCGGCTGACGGGCCAGCATCGCGCTGCCGTGATGGTCGTACTGAATCAGCAATCCCCGGCTGTCGGCTTGCCAGTCGAAGTCATCGATATGCCGGTCGAGGTCTTCGGTCAGGTTGCGTGCATCGCCGCCATCAAGATCCATCACAAACACGCGATTGGCCTGGTGCGAGAGTTCTCTGTCCTCGAAACCCAGCCACGCCAGCATGCGCCCGTTGGGAGACACTCTGGGCCGTGTATGCGGACCGTCACCCGCGACCACCTCGACGAGTTCGCGCGTGTCGATCTCCAGCCGGTAGATGGACGAACGCAGTGGCTCGCGGTGGGCGTCCTCGCGCCGGTTTGCGCTCAGGTAAAGCGCCGAGCCGTCGGGGTGCCAACTGATTCCCTCGTGATCGAAATCGCCGGACGTCAGCCGGATGGCGGTACCGCCCTCGGCAGGGATCAGGTAGACGTGACTCGATCCCTCGCGCAGGTAGCCGGCGCCGTCGCGGCGGTACACGGGTTGCTCGATCCAGATAGGCGGCTCGGCCCACTGCGCACCCTCGGGGCGACCCGGAAGCTCCACCGGCGGCTTGCGCTCGGCGGGGGTGAACCCGACGAAGGCCAACCAGCGCCCGTCGGGGGACCAGGCGAGC
>JBGTIC010000403.1:0-4086 GCA_041745895.1 Gammaproteobacteria bacterium | reverse complement strand
GAGCTTGAAGGGCTTGAGCCCGGGGTGCGGGTCGAACGTGCCCTCGGGAAAAAACGCCAGCGCATCGCCGTCACTGGCCCGGCGCACCAGCCTGCGGGCGTCGCGGATGCGGCCGGTATTGCTGAAGCGCTCGACGAACTCCGAGCCGATCAGCCGCAGCACCAGGTGCACGCCGGGCATTTTCGTAATCTCGCGTTTGATGACGAAGCCGAAGCTGGGCGGCAGGGCACCCTGCAGAATGATGCCGTCGAGGTAGCTGGCATGGTTGGCCACGACCACGGCCGGTCCGGCATGCATGCGCTGCGCCCCCTCGACGTGCAGCCGGGCGCCAATCAGCGCGAACAGCACCCTGGCAGCCCGACGGGCGACCCGCCGTCGTCGTTCCAGGCCGGGGGTCAGCGCCATGACGGGAAGCATGATCAGGCTTACCCCTGCAGCCACCAGGAGTGCGTAGAGGCCGAAGCACAGCTCGGGCAGTGAGCGGGTCATTGCGCGCAGGTACAGCTTTATGTCAAAACAGTGGCAGACATGGCCGCGGTGGTGTGCAGCGCAGGCTGTGAACTGCTTCTCGTTATGTTAACGCCATGGGGGGATCTGTGATCCTCATCACGCCTGTCGCAGGAATGCGCCACGCATACTCCTTTGGCACCGCCGTCAGGGGGGCGACCCCGTGGGTCACCCGGCGCGGAGTATACCGTCCCGGACCGCTTGGGGGGTCCGACAGCCAGCGAAGGTCCGGATGTCCCAGAACGCGTTGAAGACTGCTCAGGAAAGCGAAGCCGATCTGGCCGCCGCGAAGGCGCTGATCGACCGCTTTCTGGATGCCATCTGGATGGAGCGGGGCCTTTCGGAGAACACGCTCGGCGCCTATCGCGCCGATCTGCATGCCCTGTGCAAACGGCTGGCCTCGCGCGAGGTGCCGCTGGTCAGCGCCACGCGCGCCGATCTGCTCGATTACATTGCCTGGCGCGTGGAGCAGGGTGCCAAACCCCGGTCGACTGCGCGTCAGCTCTCCAGTTTCAGGCGATTCTTCCGCTATCTGGTGCGCGAGGGCGTGCTGCGCGAAGATCCGACCGCGCAGATAGCGATGCCGAAGGTCGGCCGTGCCCTGCCCCAGTCGCTCACCGAGGGCGAGGTCGTCGCGCTGCTCGGCGCGCCCGAAATCACCGATCCGCTCGGCCACCGTGACCGCACCATGCTCGAGGTCCTGTACGCGACGGGTCTGCGGGTCTCCGAACTGATTACGCTGCGGATTTCCCAGATCAATCTCAACCAGGGTGTGCTGCGCATTGTCGGCAAGGGCGATCGCGAGCGCCTGATCCCGCTGGGCGACGAGGCGCAGACATGGATCCGCGATTTCATCAAGGGGGCGCGGATGGAGATCCTGCTTGATCGCCAGACCGAGTTCCTGTTTCCGACCCGGCGTGGCGAGCGCATGACGCGCCAGGCGTTCTGGCACATCATCAAGCGCTACGCGGCAAAGGCAGATATCAACAAGAAGCTCTCGCCGCACACCCTGCGACATGCATTCGCGACGCATCTGCTCAACAACGGCGCTGATCTGCGGGTCGTGCAGCTGCTGCTGGGTCACAGTGACCTGTCGACGACGCAGATCTACACCCATGTCGCCCGCGAACGCATGAAGGAACTGCACGGTCGCCATCACCCGCGCGGCTAGCTGCACTTGCGATAATATGGCGGGGAACCGTCATTACCCGTATCGGTCTCACATCCTGCGTATTGAAAATCCAGCTTCGAAGGTTGCCTGTCGATGAAGTCCAGTCTGCTTGCGTGCACCACTGTCGTGTTCGGTACCCTGTTGGCAGGCGTGCTTTCCTTCGCGCTGGCTGCCGACCTGAGTCCCGAGGAACTGGCAGAACTGTTCCCCGGCATCGAGGCGCAGAATGTTCTGGAATCACCGATCCCGGGTGTTTATGAGGTCACCGTGGGCGCGTCGGTCGCCTACGTCAGCAAGGACGGCCGCTACCTGTTGCGTGGCGAACTCATCGACCTGGAAACCGAGACCAATGTCACGGCCCAGCGGCAGAATGCCGCGCGCATGGCCGTGCTTGCCGGACTTGACGAAGCCGAGATGGTGATCTTCTCGCCGGAAAACCCCCGCCACACCGTCACGGTGTTCACCGATATCGACTGCGGCTACTGCCGTCGTATGCATCAGGAGATGGCGCGCCTCAATGAACTGGGGATTCGTGTGCGCTATCTGTTCTACCCGCGCTCAGGGCCCGGCACCGAGTCCTGGAGCAAGGCCAACAACGTCTGGTGCGCGGGCGACCGGCTTCAAGCCATGACGCAGGCCAAGAATGGTGAGGAGGTGCCGGCGGTGAACTGCGGCACCACGCCTGTGCGCGAGCACTTCGAACTCGGTGCGCAGGTGGGGCTGCAGGGCACGCCTGCCGTCATCAGCGAAACCGGCGAGGTCGTCGGCGGTTACCTGCCGCCCGAGGCTCTCCTGGCCCGGCTGCGCAGCGGTAACGGCCGGCCGCGTTAGCCCGGGCGTATAAGCCTCAGCGCTCCAGCAGCGCAAGTTTGTCCTTGCGATCTTTCCACTCATCGGCGTCTTCAGGCGCAGGCTTTGCCTCGGTGATCACCGGCCACTGGCTCGCCAGTTCCGCATTGAGCTCGAGAAAATGCTCCTGGCCGTCCGGAATCTCGTCTTCCGAGTAAATTGCGTCCACCGGACATTCAGGCTCGCACAAGGTGCAGTCGATGCATTCTTCGGGATCGATGACCAGGAAGTTCGGCCCCTCGTGAAAGCAGTCCACCGGACACACTTCCACACAATCGGTGTACTTGCACTTGATGCAGCTTTCGACGACGACAAAGGTCATGGTTGACTCCGCGGCGATGCTTTCCTGGTACTCGGGTGGCGCGCGGTGACGCCGAACCCCTGGACGACAAGGTCGCGGATTCTAGCACAGCGTTGCCGGGCTGCTTGCCAGGCTATTGGCGTGGCACGCGCGCCGATTCGGTGATGTGCAGCCGACGCTTGCCTTCCGTGCGGTCGGCGAAGAAACGCTGAAGGCTGAAACGGATACTCGGAAAGGCAATTTCGGCCCAGGGTACGTCGGCTTCATCGAACAGCGCGACTTCCAGGCTTTCATCGCCGGCCGCGAACTCCTCCGCCAGCAGGCGGGCGCGAAACATCACGTGAACCTGTTCGGCGCGCACGACGTCCACCACCGCAAACATGTCCTCGACCTCGACTTCGGCACAGGCCTCCTCGCGGGTTTCTCGGGCCGCTGCCTGCTCAAGCGTCTCGCCGATCTCCATGAATCCTGCCGGCGACGTCCAGAAGCCCAGGCGCGGCTCGATTGCGCGTCGACACAGCAGCACCTGCTGCTTCCATACCGGTACGCATCCGACCACCAGCTTCGGGTTGACGTAATGGATGTGGTCGCAGCTGGAGCAGATATGGCGGGGTCGATTGTCGCCCGGTGGTACTCGGAACTCGACTTTGGCGGAGCCGCACTGCGGGCAGAACTTCATCTTTCGGCAGGGTCCTGAAGCCCTGCGCGCACGACGCCGAGCGTAGTCAAAAAATGGTGCCGGGAGAGGGACTCGAACCCTCACAGTGTCTCCACCAACGGATTTTGAGTCCGCCGCGTCTACCAGTTCCGCCATCCCGGCTGGGATGCCGGACCTGCTCGGTCCGGCGACGAAAGCGCAATTGTGCCGCCGCAGGCGGCCTGCTGCCAACCACGTCGACGGGTTAAGCTGTTCGACATCGCCACTATAGATGATGCGCTGATGGATTCGGCCGAAACCGAGATACCCTCACTCGAGGCCGTGACGCGCGTGTTGCTGCCGGTCGCCTGCGCGGGCGAAACGATCACCTACCAGGGCCTGGCCACGAAGCTTGCGCTTGAGCCGCCGCATACCATCCACCGCGTCACGCTGGCTCTGGAGGCGCTGATGGCCGCAGATGCACAGGCTGGCAGGCCACCGTTGGCGGTGGTGGTGGTTTCGCGCACCCGGGGCGGATTGCCGGCGCCGGGTTTCTTCCTTGCCGCGCGTCGCCTGGGCTTCATTGCGCCTGCCGAGCACGCTTCTTCCGCATTGCACCGC
>JBGTIC010000402.1:0-2708 GCA_041745895.1 Gammaproteobacteria bacterium | reverse complement strand
GGTGCGCGATGTCGCCGACGTCCGCATCGGCGCGGCACCGACGCGCGGCACGGCCGCCTTCAACGGTGAGCCGGCGGTGGTCATCGGCATCCAGAAGCAGCCCGGGGCCAACACCCTGGCCCTGACGGACGAGATTGATCGCGTGCTTGCCGACATCCAGACCACGCTGCCGGATGGCATGACCATCAGCGCGAATCTGTTCCGGCAGTCGGACTTCATCGATGTCGGGATAGGCAACCTCAGCCGCGCCATCCTCGAGGGCATGGTCCTGGTGGTCGCGATCGTCTTTGCGTTCCTGTTGAGCGCGCGCGCCACCGGCATCACCCTGCTGGCGATACCCCTTTCGCTGGTGGCCGCCGTACTGGCCATGAAGGCCGCCGGCATCGGCATCAACACGATGACCCTGGGCGGCATGGCGATCGCTCTGGGAGCGCTGGTGGACGACGCCATCATCGTCGTCGAGAACACCGTGCGCCGGCTCCGGGAAGACGCACTGCTGCCGATCGAAGGTCGCCGGCGCGTGCTGGAACTGGTGTTTGCCGCCACGCGTGAAATCCAGGGGTCGGTGGTGTTCGCCACCATCATCATAGTGCTGGTGTTCGTGCCGATCTTTTTCCTGAGCGGCGTGGAAGGCCGCTTGATGCAGCCCTTGGGATTCGCCTACGTGGTCTCGCTGCTCGCCTCACTCGCGATCGCCGTAACGGTCACCCCGGTGCTTTGCAGCCTGCTGCTGCCTGCCTCGAAGATCGTGCGCGAACCCCGCGAGTCGCGTCTTTCCGTCTGGACAAAGACACTGTATCGACCCCTTTTCGAAGCTGCGTTGCCGCGCTGGCGAAGCATCGGCATAGGTTCGGTGATCGGCACCGTGCTGACGCTGGTGGCGTTGCTGGGCACTGGCCGGGCCTTCCTCCCGGACTTCAACGAAGGCAGCCTTACCGTCAATGTAACGACACTGCCGGGCACGTCACTGGGCCAGTCGGATGAACTCGCGGGACGCGTGGAAACGGTCCTGCTTGCCCAACCCGAGGTCGTCGCCACAGGCCGGCGCACCGGCCGCGCCGAACTGGACCCGCACGCCCAGGAGATCTATGCCTCGGAGATCGAAGTCACGCTGGAAATGGGTGACCGTAGCAAGGAGACCCTGCTGGCCCACCTGCGGTCCGAGTTCTCGGGGATCTCAGGCGTACAGGTGGTGATCGGCCAGCCGATCTCACATCGCATCGACCACATGCTTTCCGGTACCCGCGCGAACATCGCCATCAAGCTGTTCGGCCCGGACCTTTACGAGCTGCGGCGGCTGGGGCAGCAGATCGAGGACCAGGTGACCGGCGTGCCGGGCGCGGTGGACGTCAACCTGGAGCAACAGTCGGAGCTTCCGTTCATCACCATTGATTTCGACCGGGCTGCACTGGCTCGCTACGGCCTGCGCATCCGCGACGTCAGCCATCTGGTCGAAACGGCGTTCTTCGGGAGCACCGTATCGCGCGTTCTGGAAGGTGAAGCCAGCATCGATGTCGTCGTTCGCATGCCGGACTCGGCCCGGGACAGTGTTGAAACCATGCAATCGCTGGTGATCGCCACGCCCGCGGGCGCTCGTGTCCCGTTGTCCGCCATCGCGCGGGTGGAACGCGGCCGCGGCCCCAACCAGATCGGCCGCGAGAACGTGCAGCGGCGCATCGTGGTGATGGCCAATGTCGCCGGACGCGACCTCACTGGCGTGGTGGACGACGCACGCTCACGAATCGAGCGGAACGTCACGCTCCCGGCGGGCTACCACGTCGAGTACGGCGGCCAGTTCGAGAGTGCGGCGGCAGCTTCCCGCACGCTACTTCTGCTGGGCGGAGCCGTGGTCGTTGGTATCTTCCTGTTGTTGTACCTTGCCTTCTCCAGCACCCGCGACGCGCTGTTGGTGATGCTCAACCTGCCGCTGGCCCTGTTGGGTGGCGTGGCGGGGGTATGGCTCTCCGGCGGGATACTCACGGTGGCTTCCATCATCGGATTCATCACGCTGTTCGGGATCGCGACCCGCAACGGGGTGATGCTGATCTCGCACATCCACCACCTCGCGCGCGAGGAAGGCATCGCCGATCCCGTTGAACGCGTCCGGCGCGGTGCGGAGGAGCGGCTGGTGCCGATCGCGATGACCGCGCTGGCCACGGCACTGGCGCTCGTGCCGCTGGCCCTGTCAGCCGGGCAGCCAGGCAGCGAGATCCAGGCGCCCATGGCCATCGTGATCCTTGCGGGCCTGCTTAGCTCCACAGTGCTGAACATGTTGGTGCTGCCGGCGCTTTACCTTCGTTTCGGCGAGCTTCGCCAGCCCGCCAGGGGCTTCGATTCCCCGGGTGGTGCTGCGCCACAGTTGGCGGATCACCCCGCCTGAGCGAGCGCACGGCACCTGGCTTGCCAAGGGCAAGGCGCCAGAGTGCGGCGCCTCGATCGCCTGTCAGCGCTGGGCGTTCCCGAGACGGAACTGCACGACGCGCGTGCTCTGGACACGGTTGCCCAAGGCTTCGAACTGCCAGCGCCTGGTCGCGACCAGCGCGGCCTCGTCGAAGACACCTGGCGGATCGGAGGCCAACACCCGCGGCTCTGCCACGCTCCCGTCCGGCTGGATGAAGAACTGCACGGTGACATCCCCCTCGAGCTGTCGGCGCAATGCCAGCGCCGGGTAGCGCGGGCTGGGGGCAATCAGCAGGCGGGGAATGGCG
>JBGTIC010000401.1:0-2285 GCA_041745895.1 Gammaproteobacteria bacterium | reverse complement strand
CAGCTCGCGCGTGGGCGCCAGCACCAGCGCCTGCGGGTCGCGCACAGACAGATCCAGTCGACTGGGGACCGGCAGTGCGAACGCCGCGGTCTTGCCCGTTCCGGTCTGGGCCTCTCCCAGAAGGTCGCGGCCGGCAAGCAGGGGCGGGATGCAGGCGGCCTGGATGGGCGAGGGGCGTTCGTAGCCGACCTCGGCGAGTGCAGCGAGCAGCGGTTCGGCCAGCCCGAGCTGGCGGAAAGAATCGATTGTAGTCGTCATGAGGCCTGGGAGAAAAACGCCGGAAAGAGGGGGACGCGGCCTGTCCGGGGTTTCCCGGCCACGGCGAGCGGGCAGGAGCGCAATGTTACCGGAGTAGGCGGGCGCTGGCACGCCCATACTGTGTTGCCCACCTTGTCCTGACGCTACTTGCGCGAGACCATCATCACGCCGGTGATGGCGATCGCGCCGCCCACGAGCATGCTCAGCAGCAGCGGTTCACCGAGCAGCAACACGCCGAAGCTTGCACCGAACACCGGCACGAGGTTGGTGAATATGATGGGCGTCGACGTACCCAATACCCGTACGGCCTCGTAGTACCACACGAACGCAACCGCCGTGCCCACGACGCCGAGATAGATCAGTGCGACGATCACGCCAGGCCGCGGCACCGCAACGTCGGCGACCATGGCCTCTGGAACGACCGCCACAGCCAGCAGCAAGGTGCCCCAGAGGGAAGCGTACGTGGTGGCCGCAAACGCCGACAGGCCGGTCAACACGCTGCGCCCAAGCAGGGTATAGGCGGCCCACGCGCACACGCCACCGAACATCAGCAGCTCACCGAGGCCCACTGAACCGCCGATCGAGCCGAGCACGTCGCCGCGCGAGACCACGATCCAGACCCCAAAGAGGGCCACGATAATGCCCAGCCAGCGGCGCGGTGTGAGCCGATCGCGAAACACCAGCGCCGCGACCGAGATCGTCACGATGGGATTCAGCGCGATGATCAGCGAAGTGCGGCTGGCGGGGAGTTGTGACAGCGCTCCCATGAAGAACAGATTGTAGGCAAACACGCCGGTGGCACCGAGCAGCAGTGTGGCCAGCGCCTGTCGAGCGCTCAGGCGTGGTAATCGCTCACGACCGATCAATACGAACACCAGCAGTGCCGCGCAGGCGATCAGGTAGCGCGACAGCGAGGCTGTGGCCGGCGGCATTTCCAGGGCAACGATCCGCCCGGCGATGAAGGTGCCACCCCAGATGGCCGGGACGGCGAGCAGTCGCAGATACAGTCCGGGCGTGGCAGCTTCAGACATGAACGTCTGGGCCATCAAGCTCCGGGGAAAAGATGATCCGCCCTGCGTCATTGTCGATAATGCAGGGCGCGTCGAACCAGTCGATGCGAAGCTCGGTGCCGTACATGTCGACAATGCGCTTGCGCCAGTCGTCGGTAAAGAAGGCATCGGCATGCGCACGGCTCTGCCATTCATAGATTCCGCCTGCGCGAGACTCGTTGCCGATGTAATACTTGCGCAGAAGACCCGCTGCCTGCTGGTAGGTTGGAGCGGTGGCCTCGAACAGGCGGCGTTGATCCACAAGGCTCATCGCGGAGCGATGGCGTGGGCTGAAGGTGACGATGGCGACGATCATCTACATGATCTCCGGATGTTCGTGCTTTGGCTGCAGACAGGCGGCAAACGCCTCGGCAGGCGTGAGGGTCTCGTTCCAGAACTGCGCCACGATCCGGCGACCGGTCACCCCGTTGCTGGCATCGGTGCACAGGTAGATCGCCGGGGGCACGATCACATCCCCCGGCAGCAGTCGCGCGCGCGTGCCCACCGTGCCTGGCACCATCGCCTGGGTGATGAAGTCAGTGTCGGCGGCGCCGCCGGGCAGCAGAATGTTGACATCCACGCCGTGCGGAGCCATCTCGCGGGCCCAGGTGACGTGCGCGGTTTCCAGCCCCGCCTTCGAGGCGCCGTAGGGCGACAGCCCGGTCAAGATCATGGTGGTCAGGCTGGTCGAGATCGAGAACACTTTGCCGAAGCCCTGCGCGATCATGTGCGGTGCCACCGCGCGTGTCATCAGAAAACTGCCGGTGAGGTTGGTGTCGATGATGGCGCGCCAGGCCTCGACCGGCACATCCCAGAAGCGTGTGGTCGAGTCATCGATCGTGGCACGGTACTCGCTGCTGCCACGCCCGGCATTGTTGATCAGCACGTCGACGCGACCGAAGTGCTCGCGTGCCACGGCCACGGTGCGCTCGCAGTCGTCGGGCTCGCGCACGTCGGCCACCAGCGAGACGCAGCGGC
>JBGTIC010000400.1:0-3910 GCA_041745895.1 Gammaproteobacteria bacterium | reverse complement strand
CGACGCCGCCCGTGCGGCCGGTGCCCACCGGCTGCCGGCTGCCGTTCGGCGCCTGATGCGTGGCAGTGCGCGCATCATGACCTCGACAGCCTATAGAATTTGACCGGACAGTCAGGTCAAACTGGGGCGGCAAAGGGTCTGAAGTCCGGAAATGTGCCGCCGACACTTGCACAAGTCGCGACTTTGTACTAACAACGCATTTTGTTAACTCACTGCAGGGGCAATAACAATATGGAAGACGCCGCCAAACCGCTCAGCGATGTGCCGGCCATCAACAAGTTCCTGAGCTATTGCCGCATCAGGACCGTGCCACAGAAGACGGTCATGATCCATGCCGGCGACCTCCCCGATACGCTCTATTACATTGTCGATGGTTCGGTCGAGGTGATGATCGAGGATGAAGACGGCAACGAGATGGTGCTGGCCTACCTCAACAAGGGTCAGTTCTTTGGCGAAATGGGCCTGTTCCATGATCAGCCGCAACGCAGCGCCTGGGTGCGCACGCGCACCGAAAGCGACATAGCGGAGATGACATACCCGCGCTTTCGCCAGATCGCCACCGAGAACCCCGGCATCGTCTTCGAGCTCGCCACTCAGCTTGCCGTGCGGCTGGATCGCACCAATCGCAAGCTCGGTGACCTGGCGTTCGTCGACGTCACCGGTCGTGTCGCCCACGCGATCATGGACCTGTGCAACGAACCGGACGCGATGACCCACCCGGACGGTATGCAGATCAAGGTGTCCCGCCAGGAACTCAGTCGACTGGTCGGCTGCTCACGCGAAATGGCCGGGCGCGTGCTCAAGGTGCTCGAAGAGCAGGGGCTGGTCTCGGCGAGCGGCAAGACCATCGTGGTATTCAATGCCCGGAGACAGCCACCGCGCCGCAAGGCCTGAGCGCACAGCGGCGCTTTTGCCGCGCGATCCTAGCGCAGGCCGCGGTGGCGGCACACTCGCTCATAGGCAGCGCGAACCTCGCGGGTCTTCTCCTTTGCCGCTTCCTGATCGCCGGCGGGCTCTCCGCGCGCCGCCAGCTTGTCCGGATGGTGGCGGTTCATCAGGCGCCGGTACGCCACCTTCAGTTCCTCATCGCTCACCTGGGCCGAGACACCCAGCAGCGCGTAAGCACCGGCGAGGTCGCGCCGGGCATCGACAGGCGGCCCGCCACGCCGCCATGACGCGAGACTCGCCTCCATCTGCGCCAGCGCGACGCGACCCACACCAAGCGCGCTGGCGATCTCCCACAGCGCCTTACGCTCTGCGCCGTTGAAGCTGCCTGCCTGCGTGAGCATGCGCAACTGCACTTCCACGAAGCTGCGACACAAGGCGCGCTCGTCACCGATTGCCTCGCGCAGCTGATCGAGTACCGGCGGCAGCGAGAAGGCTTCTGCCTTGCCAGCAGAGAAGTGCGTGATCGCCTCGCGAATCTGTTCGGGCGTCAGGCGCATGCCATGCATGACAGTACGCGCGGCTCGAATTTCCGCCTCGGTGACGCGACCGTCGAGCTTTGCAAGGTAGCCCATGACCTGGAAGGTCGCGGCGAACAGCCGGGCGTGCGTACGGGCGTCAAGCGCCTCGACGGGCCGCGCGCCGACAGCACGCCAGCCGCGATCGAACTGGTGGCCGATCGCAAGCCCCACGAGGATGCCGACTGGACCGCCGGCCACCAGCCCCAGCGCGGCACCCGCGATCTTTCCACCCCAGTTCATTGCGCGTTCAACCCGACTCCAGGATTCGACGTTCGGATGTATTATGCGTCGTTTCCCATAGTCACAGACAGGCTTCGTCCATGGTAGACGCCGTCTTCGAATCCCGCCTGACGAGCCTGGCGTTGCTGGCGCGCGGCAAGGTGCGCGACATCTACGCGATCGACGATACGCGCCTGCTGATCGTCGCGTCCGATCGCCTGTCGGCCTTCGACGTGGTGCTGCCGGACCCGATTCCCGGCAAGGGGCGCATCCTCACCGCCATTTCCAATTACTGGTTTGCGCTGACACGCCACATCGTGTCCAATCATCTCAGTGGCGAATCCCCGGAAGCCTATGTCACCGATCCTGAGGAACGCCGCCAGATCGAGGGTCGTGCGGTTGTTGTGCGTCGACTCAAGCCACTGCCGGTCGAAGCGGTCGTTCGCGGTTACCTGATCGGCTCGGGCTGGCAGGAATATCGGCGAAGCGCCAGCGTGTGCGGTATCGCGTTGCCTGAGGGGCTCGAGCTAGCCGCTCGCCTGCCCGAAACGATCTTCACACCCGCCACCAAGGCCCAGCGCGGCGACCACGACGAGAACATCAGCTTCGAGCGCATGGTCGGGCTCGTTGGTCTGGACATCGCCAGCGAGGTGCGTACGAAATCGATTGAACTCTACGAGTTCGCGGCCCGCGTAGCCGCCACGCGCGGCTTGATCATTGCCGATACCAAGTTCGAGTTTGCGTGGGATGAACGCGATGGGTTGATTCTCATCGACGAGGCGCTTACGCCGGATTCCTCGCGTTTCTGGCCGGCCGCAAGTTATCGCCCAGGCAGCTCTCCCGAAAGCTTCGACAAGCAGTTCGTGCGCGATTACCTTGAGACCCTTGACTGGGACAAGCGTGCGCCCGGGCCGCGTCTGCCAGCGCAGATCATCGCAGCCACCGCAGGCAAGTATCAGCGCGGCCTTGCCCTGATCACGGGTACGGTCGTCTGACCAGAAAGGAGGACCCCGATGTTCCCGCAGCAGCGTCAGCGCCTCCACAGCCTGATCTGGGCCCCCGACCGGGAGCGCAGTCGACCTGTAAGTATTCTGGTGATCGTTGCACGCTACATCCAGGCCCTGACGCGCGAGGTCATGGGCGGCCAGCTCACGCTGCGCGCGATGAGCCTCGTCTATACCACCCTTATGTCGCTTGTACCCCTGCTCGCCTTCAGTTTCTCGCTGCTCAAGGGGGTGGGTGTGCATCGTCAGCTGGAACCCCTGCTGCGGAGTTTTCTTGCGCCGCTGGGCCCTGACAAGAGCCTCGAGCTGACGACCCAGATCATCTCGTTCGTGGACAACCTCCAGGGAACGCTGCTGGGCGGCGTCGGCCTTATATTTCTGATCTTCATCGTCATCTCGATGGTGCAGAAAGTCGAAGACAGCATGAACTACATCTGGCAGGTGCAGTCTTCGCGCAGTCTGGCGAGCAAGTTCAGCGGTTATCTCTCGGCAATGTTGATGGGACCGCTGATGATGGCCCTGGCGCTCGGGCTGATCGCGACGATTTCCAGCGTCGCCGTCGTCCAGCGGCTGCTCGAACTCGAGCCGTTCGGGACGGTGCTGGTCGCGACAGGCTGGCTGATGCCCTACCTCATACTGGCTGGTGCCTTTACTTTTCTTTACGTGCTGTTGCCGAACACGCGGGTTCGCCTGAAACCGGCGATCATCGGCGGTCTGCTCGGCGGCATTGCCTGGGCGGCCGCCAGTTCGGTGTTTGCACAGGTCGTCGTGCAGTCCACCCGCATCTCGGCAGTGTATTCCTCGTTTGCGATCGTCATCCTGGCGCTGATCTGGCTGTATGTGAGCTGGTTGATCCTGCTGCTGGGTGCGCAGACCGCCTATTTCATCCAGCACCCCGAGCACCTGCGCGAGGGGCGCAGCTTTCCTGAGCTGTCGGCGCTGTCGCGCGAGCATGCCGGGCTTGCGGTGATGCTGCTGGTTGCCCGGGCTTTCGTGGAACCGGAACAGGCATGGCATCCGCGCACACTGGCGGCGCGGTTTCGCCTGCCCGAGGATCGTCTGGCGCCGGTGCTGGAGTCCCTGCGCTCCGCCGGTCTGCTGGTCGACACCGCTGAAGGTCAGCTGATGCCTGGGCGGGCGCTCGACAGAATCCTGCTGGTCGATGTCATGGCGACGGTGCGCGGCGCCGATGAGATCGTGCCGCGCGCCGGGGACCGCTGG
>JBGTIC010000399.1:0-1866 GCA_041745895.1 Gammaproteobacteria bacterium | reverse complement strand
CCAGGCCCGCGCGCTGGCCGCCCCGGGCGAGCTGCGGCTCAGCGGTATCGCAGGCGAGACGACCTTCATGCTCCGCGCAGGCTACACCGGCAGTTACACGCCGCAGGCCCACGGGCTGCGCCAGCCGCTGGTGGTTGAGGGTTTCGTTGCACAGGATCCGCAGCAGCGTTTCACGTTCCGCGACGGCAGTGGCGTCACCCAGCATCTGATCGACATTCCGCCGGACCAGGCCTATGCGCGTTTCGCCTTGGCCGATGAGCTGACCAGCGGTAATGACGATCTGGATCTCTACCTGTTCTACTGCCCCGGCGACGTGTGTACCCAGGTGGGACAGAGCACGGGGATAAGCAGTGACGAGACGGTCAGCCTGATGTTCCCGGCACCAGGGCGTTACGCCGCCCTGGTGCACGGCTTCGCCACCGACGCCACCAGCGGACCGGGAGCGGAATATCTGCTGCTCGCCTGGTCATTTGGCCTCAACGACGATGTCGGCAACATGCTGCCGCTGGGTCCGGGCTTCGTGAATGCCGGCGAGGAGTTCACCGTCGAGCTGAGCTGGCAGGATCTGGAACCCGACAGCCTGTATCTCGGTGGTATCTCGCACAACACACCCGAGGGCTTGCAGGGCCTGACCGTGATCCGTATCGATACGCGCGCAGTGGCTCCCTGAGCACAAGCTGTCGACCCTGTAGCGTCAACGGCCTCGACGGACACGCGCTGCCGGCCCCGTGGCTCAAACCGGTACGATCGAATCTCCGCGGCACATCAAACCGTAATCTTTATGAGGCACGCTGCCGCGCAGTCGGGAGGCGAGGAGCCTT
This sequence comes from Gammaproteobacteria bacterium, assembly GCA_041745895.1. GTDB lineage: Bacteria > Pseudomonadota > Gammaproteobacteria > Steroidobacterales > PWYM01 > PWYM01. Next base: position 1,045 of record JBGTIC010000399.1, on the reverse strand, counting down.
GATGCGCGTACTGATGATCTCGGATGTCTACTTCCCGCGCATCAACGGGGTGTCGACCTCTATCCAGACCTTTCGCGACGAACTGCACAACTCCGGCGTCGAGACGGTGCTCGTGGCACCCGCGTATCCACAAGGCGGTGGGCCCGAGGATGTCGGCATCGTGCGCGTGGCCTCACGGCAGGTGCCCCTCGATCCCGAAGATCGCCTGATGAAGCCTGCCGCCCTGCACGAAGCGCTGAACAGCCTGCGCAATCATTCCTTCGACCTCCTGCACATCCACACCCCGTTTGCGGCACACCGCTACGGCGTGCGCTTTGGCAGGGAACTTGGACTGCCGATCCTCGAGACCTATCACACCTTCTTCGAGGAATATCTGTATCACTACATCCCGTTTCTTCCGAAGGCACTGCTGCGCCTCGGCGCACGCCGCTTCAGCCGCAGGCAGTGCAATGAGGTCGATGCCGTAGTTGTACCCTCGAGAGCCATGTACCAGGTGCTTACCGCTTACGGCGTCGAGGCGCCGATGCACGTCATCCCGACGGGCATTCGCCTGGCCGCGTTCTGGGGCGGTGACGGGGCGCGTTTTCGTCATCAACACGACATCCCGGCCGATCGGCCCGTGCTGGTGCACGTCGGCCGTGCCGCCCAGGAGAAGAACATCGGCTTCCTGCTGGAGGTCATCGACGAGGTGCGCGCGCAGCGGCCCGAGGTGCTGCTGGTGATTGCCGGGGACGGGCCGGCCATCCCGTCCCTGCGCAGACAGGTCGCGGCCCGGCAGCTGTCGAACAATGTGCTGTTCGTGGGATATCTGGATCGCGGCAGCGCGCTGAAGGACTGTTACCGCGCCGGCAACGCCTTCGTATTTGCCTCGCGCACCGAAACCCAGGGCCTGGTCCTGCTCGAAGCGATGGCGTTGGGAGTGCCGGTGATCTCCACAGCAGTGCTGGGCACCATCGACATCCTGGAGCACGCGCAAGGCGCGATCGTCGTGCCCGAGGATCGGCAGCGCTTCGCAGCCGCGGCCATCGAACTGCTCGACGATCCG
>JBGTIC010000398.1:0-4379 GCA_041745895.1 Gammaproteobacteria bacterium | reverse complement strand
GAGATGGGCGTGCTGCAGGAGCGCATCACCTCCACCAAGACCGGCTCGATCACCTCGATCCAGGCCGTGTACGTGCCCGCCGACGACCTCACCGATCCGTCGCCCGCCACCACATTCGCGCATCTGGATGCCACCGTCGTGCTGTCGCGCCAGATCGCGGAGCTTGGCATCTACCCTGCCGTGGACCCGCTGGACTCGACCTCGCGCCAGCTCGACCCGCTGGTCGTGGGTGTCGAGCACTACGACACCGCGCGCGCCGTGCAGAAGGTGCTGCAGCGCTACAAGGAGCTGCAGGACATCATTGCGATCCTGGGCATGGACGAGCTCTCCGAGGAAGACAAGCAGCTGGTGTCGCGCGCCCGCAAGATCCAGCGCTTCCTGTCGCAGCCGTTCTTCGTTGCCGAAGTGTTCACCGGCACGCCCGGCAAGTATGTCTCGCTGAAGGAGACCATCCGCGGCTTCAAGGGCATCGTCGATGGCGAGTACGACCACCTGCCCGAGCAGGCCTTCTACATGGTCGGCACCATCGACGAGGCGGTCGAGAAGGCCAAGACCATCCAGTAAGCGCGTTTCGCGCAGGATAGACGAACATGGCAAGCATTCACGTCGACATCGTCAGCGCAGAGGGCGAGATCTATGCAGGCACCGCCAGCATGGTGTTCGCGCCTGCGCTTCAGGGCGAGGTCGGCATCGCGCCGCGCCATGCGCCGCTGCTCACCCGCCTGAACCCGGGCACGGTGCGCATCCAGAACGACGGCGAAGACGAGCGCAGTTTCTACATCACCGGCGGCATCCTCGAAGTCCAGCCGCACATGGTGACGATCCTGGCCGACAGCGCGTTGCGCGACAGCGAGCTCAACGAGGCGGCAGCACTCGAGGCCAAGCAGCGCGCCGAGCAGATCCTCGCCGATCGGCCGGAGGGTGTGGACCTCGCCCAGGCGCAGCTGGAGCTTGTCGAGGCATCGGCGCGGTATCAGGCGGCGCAGAAGCTGAAGGGCAAGCGCTAGTCGGCTCCCACAGGGTCGCGGGGAAGTTGCCGGTATGGGTCAGAACTTCTGGCGCGCATTGAGAGGCGGTGGATTGAGGCGCTCTGACCCGCGCGCGGTAGCTGCTGTTGGGCGGCACTAAGCCTCGGCTTCAACCCCCCATTTTCGCTGTCGGCGCACATGGAGTGTCAGTTGACGCGCTGGGTTTATTGCTCAAAAAGGCGCTCCAGCGTTTGCTGGCGGCCGGGTCTGGCGGGCCGGCTTGCAACTGCGCGTCCATATAACGAGTGAAGCTCGCACTGAACGGTGCCGGAATTGAGACCCACCAGGCGCGTACCCCCGGCAGCGAGATCCACCAAGCCAGCGTGTCCGACCATCGCTTCCAGACCTCCTCCGGCAGCGCCCCCGCCTCGACCTGATGAAACATGAATTCCAACGCGCCAAACATTTCGTAGAAGGTCCACGAGAACTGCAAGCGTTCTACTACAGTGAGGCGGTAGATGTCCGCCGTACCGCGGGCAACGAGCTCCGAATAGACAGGATCCGAACTCAGCCTTGCCTGCATCGTCGACACGCGATCCAGGACGCGGGCGTAGTTCTCGGTCCGAAGCGACCGGGTGTTCTGTCTGACCTGATAGCCCAGGTACAGGAGCGAGGCCACGACTGACATCGCGCCGATAAACGCCCCCAGATGCGCCAGTGAAATACCGTCCATACAGCTTTCGTCTCCCGTTGCAGGGGCCAGAAATGCCAATTCGAAGGGCGTGCTCGGTCAAGACCGCTCCGGACTTTTGCCCGATGATTGAGTCGAGCCATGCGCGGGCCCTGCATGACCTTGACGCCGCTGAGGATATACCACACAGGCATGTGTCGGCGTAATGCGGCGGATGATTAATCTCTCCAATGCGAATGGCATCAGCTGTAGTCAAGTGGAGCGACACGAAGTGCGGTTTTTCGCCCATGAGCAGCGCTGACCTGAGTGTCGTCCCTATTGCACGCGGCGGATATCCACCTGCTCGGTGAGGGTAATGGGCTCGAAATTCTCAGATTCGAACTGCCGATTCTGGCTGCAGGCAAAGTGATTGATGCTGCCGCCTTGCGCTGAGGGCGAGCACTGAGGTCCAGTCGGTTCATCAGTAATCTCGCCCGAAGAGTTTTCACCGTCATTGCATTCCGTCGAAAAAAAGCCGTTGGCATCGAAACCCAGGCTGGCGGAGAACGTGAGAGAGCCGGGACTCATGAATGCCTCTACGAAGTTCAGGCTGGTGCGCTGTTCGCAGATTCGGCCATCGGAGAACGTGATCACCGTGGCGTCCTCCTCGGTACCCAGTACCGAAACCGCCACAAGGTCGCCGGAGGCAGCTCGGACAAACGATGCCGATCCGTTGGAGCGGGTGAATACAGGGCGTCCGTCGGCGCGTTGCCTCTCGAAATTGAACGTCCAGGAAGCTTCCCACCGCTCTTCACCGGTGACGACGTTCGCCGATACGTTCACGGACCTTGCGACAAGGTCGTCCTCACCGAGCACCTCGATACGCACCTCGACGGTGGTACAGCCCTCCTGGGCGCTCACGTTTACGCTGGCCCGCCCTATATCGTCGGTCAGCACCTCGGCGGAGGACACCGTGGCACAGGTGGCGACGATGCGCAGCCTGATGCCCGGCACCGGCGCCTCGGCTTCCCCAGCGTTGTCGTCGGGCACCGGGCGCGTCACCAGTACGTCGAGATCGGCGTTACCGGAGAAGGCCTGCGGAAACACCACTGAAACCGACAGCGGTGCGCAGCGGTCCGGCCCCAGCAGTTCGGTGCGACGCTGGGCCGACCCGGTGTAGGGTACCAGTGTGGGCTCATACGCCAGGTAGCAAAGCGCATCGAGGTCGGTGAGGAAACGCTCGTCAAAGGTCCTGGGCACGCCGTCGATGAATATCGACACTTGCTCAAGCACCGGGCGGCCGCTGGCGTCGTAATTTTCAGCGTCCAGATCCATGCTGGTCATCAGCCCGCCGCCCGTGAATCCGTCGCCGTTGAGATCGAACCGCGAGAAGTCCGGATCGCGGTCTGCATCCTCGGCACCGAACTGGGCGAAGGCGTCGAGGAACGCCTCCAGATCGGTCTCGGTGAATCGTCCGTCACCATTGGTGTCGAGTATCGCGAGGCGCACGCGCTTGGGCTCGCCCGGGCGGTCCAGCGCGAGCACCGCGGCATAGGCATCGACGATATCGTTGATGCCAGCCTCATTGCTGCGGTCCTCGACGTCATTGGTGGTGAATCGCTGGGCGGTGGCCAGCAGATGCCTTCGCGTCGTCTCGGCGGGCTGGGCGCGCAGCTCATCCGACAGCAACCAGAGATAGGCTGCAAGGCCTGCTACCTGCGGGGCTGCGAAACTGGTGCCTTCATGAACGTCAGCGCCGCTGTCGGAGTCGGGCAAGCCCAGGCGCATGTCCTGGCCGACGGCATGCACCAGTGCGCCGTCGTTGCTGAACGTGGTGCGTGGCAAGCCACGCCCGTCGGCCGGAAAGGTATCGAAAGACTGGGGGCCAGTGGCGCCGATCGTCAGGACATTGCTCACGCCAGCGAGCGCGTCCTTGTCCAGCGCATCGAACTGCAGCTGGAAGGCCTCGAGTTCATCGAGCGGCAGGTGCCCGGAAGGCAGCCCCGGGCGTACATCGCCCGCGCTCGTGAGCGGACTCCACAGGTCTATACCAAACGATTCGTTGGCATACATGGCGCGCAAGATCGGCAGTTGCGCGACCGCTTGCGGAAACAGCGAAAAGCGCGCGTCACGAAACCCCGCGTAGGCCTCTCCGATCGGCTCGTCGGCTTCGTTTCCAGCCGATACAGTGAACAGGACCTGCTCGGCGTTCGCAGGGGTCAGGCCGGATGTGGCCCAGTGAAGATGATCGCCAATCCGCCCGCGCAGATTATTCTGCACCCGCGTTTGCGTCAGCTCCGCAAAGTCGGCCGCGCAAGGCTCGTCGCCTTCCGGTCCGCACATGTCAATGCTGTCGCCGATCGACATCTGCACCACAGTCTTCTGGGCGCCATCCTGGAGCAGCGCCTGCAAAGCGTCGAGCAGCTCCTTGCCGGAGCGTGACGGCACGTCGAGCTGTTCGACGCGCAGGCAGGCGGCGCGCGGATGAGCCCCGGTCGGAATCTCACCATCGTGGTTGCCAGCCATCGCCAGTGTGACCAGATAGCCGTGATCGCCGTCTTCATGCGCCTCCCGCCCGAGGGGATCGACGACCATGGCGCCGGGCGGAAAGAGGTTGAAGAACTCCGCCGGCGCCGCCTGATTGAAGTAATCAACGACGATCACCCGCACCGGGCGGGTCTCGCAGCCGTCCAGCAGACCCGCGGCATTCCACGCCGCGGGAAAGCGTGTCGGCAGCAGGT
>JBGTIC010000397.1:0-3348 GCA_041745895.1 Gammaproteobacteria bacterium | reverse complement strand
GCGGCGCAGTCCCGCGCGGTCGCGGTATCGCTGGCCAGCGAGACGTTGGTCGCCAGCGCGGCGAGCAGGCCGCCGAGCACGGCCAGCGGAATGAGCAGGTGACGAGGCATGATGGATCTCCGGTCTGGTGAGTGCACCCACGCTAGCTGCTACCGGTCAGACAGGATGTGGCGCAAATCACGGAACGCCAAGTCACTGATTGATTATGGAAAATCAGCGCGGTCTCGTTGAATTCCGCGGTTTGGCCGGAAACCTCTTCTGGCCCTTCGCGTCAGCATCGGGATAATGCCCCGCATGCCCACCGTGTCCGCGCCACCTGCAGCAACGCCTTCCACTCGGGGAGAGGCCCTCGATGTGCTGCGCTCGGTCTTCGGCTACGACAGTTTCCGCGATCCGCAGGAAACGGTGATCGACACGCTGGTCAGGGGTCGAGATGCGCTGGTGCTGATGCCCACCGGCGGCGGCAAATCACTGTGCTACCAGGTGCCGGCGCTGATGAGAGCCGGGACTGCGGTGGTGGTCTCGCCGCTGATCTCGCTGATGCAGGACCAGGTGGCAGCCCTCACCCAGGCCGGCGTACGCGCTGCCTTCCTGAATTCGTCGCTGAGTGCACAGGAGGCGCGTGATGTGCTGCGCAGACTGCACGACGGCGGGCTGGACCTTCTGTACCTCGCGCCCGAGCGCCTGCTTCAGCCTGCCACCCTCGAGCATCTCGCCGGTTTGGAAATCTCACTGTTCGCCATCGACGAGGCGCATTGTGTGTCGCAGTGGGGCCATGACTTCAGGCCGGAGTATCTGCAGCTCGGCGCGCTGGCCGAGCGGTTCCCCGGGGTGCCGCGCATCGCGCTGACTGCGACGGCCGATGAGCGCACGCGCCGCGAGATCATCGAGCGGCTTGGACTCGCCGAGGCGCGCTGCTTCATCAGCAGCTTCGACCGGCCGAATATCCGCTATGTGATCCGTCAATCTGGCGGCTCGGTACGCAACGAACTGCTCGCCTTCATTCGCGAACACCACGCAGGTGACGCCGGCATTGTCTACTGCCTGTCACGCAAGCGCGTCGACGAGGTGGCGAGCTGGCTGCGTGCCCAGGGCTTCGATGCGCTGCCCTACCACGCAGGGATGAGTGCGCCGGAGCGCGCCGCCAACCAGGCGCGCTTTCTCAACGAGGAGGGGCTGATCATTGTCGCGACCATTGCATTCGGCATGGGCATCGACAAGCCCAACGTTCGCTTCGTGGCCCACCTCAATCTGCCCAAGAGCATCGAGGCCTACTACCAGGAGACAGGTCGCGCCGGCCGTGACGGACTGCCGGCGAACGCCTGGATGAGCTATGGCCTGCAGGATGTGATCACGCTGCGCCAGATGATGGGCGCCTCGGAGGCCGAAGAAAGCCACAAGCGCGTCGAGCGCCACAAGCTCGATGCCATGCTCGGTCTGTGCGAAATGACCACCTGCCGTCGTCAGGCCCTGCTGGGTTACTTCAGCGAGACCTTGGCAGCGCCTTGCGGCAACTGCGACACCTGCCTGTGGCCGCCGCAGACCTGGGATGCCACCGAGGCTGCGCGCAAGGCGCTGTCGTGCGTGCATCGTACCGGCCAGCGCTTCGGCGTGACCTATCTGGTGGATGTGCTGCTCGGTCGCGACGATGAACGCATCCACCGCTTCGGCCACGAGCGGATCAGCACTTTCGGTATCGGCAAGGAGCACTCGGTCACGCAGTGGCGTGCGATTTTCCGCCAGCTCATCGCTCGCGGACTGCTCGATGTGGATGTCGAGGGACACGGTGGCTTGCGCCTGACCGATAGCTGTCGCCCGGTGCTTCGCGGTGAACAGACGCTGTGGTTGCGCCGCGAGACGACACCCGCGCGGCGCAAGGCGTCACCGCGCGCCGCGCGCCGCGACACGGCCTTTAACGATCCGGCCGACAATGCTCTGTGGGAATCGCTGCGCGAAACCCGCCTGCGCCTTGCGCGCGAGCAGGGTGTGCCACCCTACGTGGTGTTTCATGATGCCAGCCTTGCGGCCATGGTCGAGCGCAGACCACGCAGCACAGCGGAGCTCGCCGAGATTCCCGGTGTCGGCGCCGCCAAGCTCGACGCCTACGGCGAGATTTTTCTGGGCGTGCTGCGGGAGGCCTCAGTGCCATAGTCCGAGGATGGCGCCGTACAGCGTGTACTGGGCCGTGTGGTAGCCACCGTTGATCAGCAACAGACGCGCCGGTTTGCGTTCGAACTGATAGTTGATCGCCAGCGAACCGGCGACCCAGAACAGTCCTGCGGCGAATCCGGCGGACACCGCAAAAGCGAATGCGGGCGCCGGTCCCATGAACATGGCGAAGACAAATGCACCGGCGAGCGACCAGGCGAATGCGATGCCGAACAGCGCGGCCGGATTGGCTTCGGCCGCACGCTCGGGTGTCATGCCGCTGGCCTGCATCCACGCCTTGCCGAAAAGCGCAGGTGAGTACCACAAGGCGCCCAGGACGAAGGCCGAGACAGCGGCAGCCAGTACGGCCAGGATATTGATCTGCGATACGACGTCTTGCATTGAGGTGACTCCCTAAGGTTCGGCGAAATCCGGCGGCAACGCGTCGAGCAACATCTTTGCGTCGCCGCTGGCAGACTCATCGATCGGTCAGGCAAGACAGGTAAGCACGCAGCTGACTGACCGCGTCATCGAAAGGCGCAGCCGTGCGGTAGGTGCGCGCCAGCATGACTGCCCCTTCCATGGTGGTCAGCACAAACTGGGCAAGGGCATCGACATCAGCGTCGTCGGGCAGGCGATCGCCTGCTGCGGCCAGGCATTCGCGCACGGCTGCGGTCCATGCCGAGAAGTTCAGGGCGAGTCGCTCGCGCACCGCAGGGTCGGGTTCGTGCAGCTCCAGCGCGAGGCTGCCGATCGGACAACCATAAAAGAAGTCGCTGTCGATCAGCATTGCGCGATACCGCCCCAGCAGGGCGAAGATGCGCTCCAGGGGATCCTCCACACCATCCCACGCAGGTGCGAGCAGCATCTGGCGGATGCCCGCGTGGTAGCACTCCAGCACGGCGAGGAGGACGTCCTGCTTGGCCGGGAAGTAGTGGTAAAGACTGCCGCTGTTGGCGTTGGCCGTGCCGAGAATGTCGGCGACACTGGTCGAACAGTAGCCTTTCCGGGCGAACAGCTGCATCGCTGCCATGATGATTCGCTCGCGCGTATCCGCCATGATTCCGACTTGGTTGATCGTTCAATCAAGATTAGCGCAGGGCAAGCACCCAGGCAAGATCTCTCTCCGAATCAGCGACCTCCGCCGCCGCCGCCACCACCCCCCCCGCCCGAGGAACCGCCGCCGCCGCCCCCGGAGCT
>JBGTIC010000396.1:0-2293 GCA_041745895.1 Gammaproteobacteria bacterium | reverse complement strand
CGCCCTCAGGAGAGGGCTCCCACAGGAAGGACAATCGCCCTCAGGAGAGGGCTCCCACAGGAAGGACAATCGCCCTCAGGAGAGGGCTCCCACAGGAAGGACAATCGCCCTCAGAAGGGGGCTCTCACAGCGCAGGCGTCTACTCGAGGACGTGGACGTTGTCGATTTCCAGGTAGCGCTTCAGCTTCGCCGTGAGCCAGTAGAACGGCAGCGTGTCGGCCAGCGCCACGGACATCTTGAACAGGTAATTGCTGCCCATCAGCACCAGCATGGCGGCGAACGAGATGCCGCCGGCGATAAAGGTGGCGCCGAACGTCACGGTGATCACCATGAACGAATCCACCAGTTGGCTGGTCAGCGTGGAGAAGTTGTTGCGCAGCCACAGGTGCTTGCCCTTGGTCAGCCGCTTGAAGAAGTGGAACAGCTGGACGTCGCAATACTGGGCGGCGATGTACGCCATCATCGACGCGAACACGGCGCCAGACGTGCATGCATAGAGCAGCTGGAACAACTCCACGCTGCCGCTGACGGTACGGCCATTCGGCAGCGCCAGGTCTTCGGCGAGCGCGATCACCTGCCATGGCGGCTGGTTTTCGGGGGCGACGGCGGGAAGGGTGTTGCCGAGCCACAGGCACCCGAGGATGAAGAAGTTCAGCGTGAAGCCGAGCCAAACGAGAAAATTGGCCCGGCGGCGGCCGTACAGCTCGCTGATCAGATCCGTGCAAAGAAATGTCAGCGGGTACGGCAGCACGCCGACCGCCAGAGCCATCGGGCCCAGCTGTATGAAGCGGGTGATGCCCACCACGTTCAGCAGCGTCATCGCGCACAGGAAGAATCCAGCGAGCACCAGGAATACACGCTCGCGGCGTTCCTGCAGCACGTCTGCGTCGACCGCTGTGGCAGCGGCGGGGTGCGACACGCTGGTCATGCTCAGCGCTCGATCTGGCCGAGGTTGGCGTGGATCACCGCGCCGTTGATCACCGGGTTGGTGGCGGCCCAGTAGATGGTCGAAGCTATCTCGTCCGGTTCGATGAGGCGATCGAACGCCGACATGGCACGCACGCTGTCCATGGCGTCGGGCGGCACGTGCTCGCGCAGCATCTCGGTATCGGTGAATCCAGGACAGATGCACGCGGTATGCACGCCGCGGCCCGCCATGTCCTGACAGGTCGTTCGCATCATGCCCACCACCGCATGCTTGCTGACGACGTAGCTGTAGCTGTTCGGCACTGCTTTCTCGGACAGCGTGGAGCCTACGTAGAGGATCGACGAGCCCGGCTTCATGTACGGAATGCAGTGCCGGTTCAACGAATTGGGCGCCACCAGGTTGATCTCCAGTACGTCTCGCAATTGCTGGCTGTCGGTATCTGCGGCGCTGTCGCTGGCCATGCGAGCGGCATTGTGCACGAGAGTCACGGAGTCTGCCTTCGCGAGCTCCGGATCGAGCCGGGCTGCGATGCCGGCGACGAAGTTCCGATCTGCCAGGTCGCAAGGCAAATGCGTCACGCCCGGCACCGGGCACGACCGACGCGACAGATTGACCACCGCGTAGCCAGCCTCCAGGAAATGCCGAGCCGTGTGGGCGCCGATACCGGCGCTGCCGCCCGTGATCAACAGATACTTCATGTGGTCGAATCTCCAGCTGATGTCCACTCCGCTCCCGCCCACTGGCCGGGGCCGGAGGATACCCGCATCAGCAGGCGGGTGACATTCAGGCTGGCGATGTCGGGGTCGGCACGCAGCCGCTCGAGAAACCAGGGAGCCAGTTCCTCCACCGTGATGTTGCGCACCGGCAAGGTCAGCACGTCTCGCGGTAGAAACGGAATGCGTTCCGCGTCGAAACGCGCGACCAGATAACCGTCTGCCCTTTCGAGTCGCAAATAAGGCGAGCGCTCGGGGAGCAGAACCTTTTCGTCGAGTTCGTCGCACAGTGACTTCAAGCGGGTCTTGACGAGGTTGTAGTCGAACGCCAGGCCGTCGTCGCCGATCGGACTGTCGAGGGTCGCCGCGACGTAGAACGTATGGCCGTGCAGATCTTCACGCTCGGTCGCCGAAAACAGGGTGAAGTGCGCTGCGTTGAAATGCAGGTACTCCTTGCTGATTTCGATGGTGCTGGTGACCGGGCGCATGGTGCCGGAATGCTATCACAGGGTCGTGGGCAGGAAGCGTGAGCGATGGCTCGAGGAGATCGCCCTCTGGAGAGGGCTCCCACAGGTTCGGGAATCGCCCTCTGGAGAGGGCTCCCACAGGTTCGGGAATCGCCCTCTGGAGAGGGCTCCCACAGGTTCGGGAA
>JBGTIC010000395.1:0-7777 GCA_041745895.1 Gammaproteobacteria bacterium | reverse complement strand
GCGCTCGCGCCACTGGCGTAGCGCATGCCGGGCGCGAGCCAGCGTTGCGAGCCTCGCGGAGAGGGCCTCCGCGTCGAAGCGCCGGCTGCGCCAGAAAATCTCGGTGCTGTCCGTTATAGACCGAATGCGCTTAGTCTTTTGCCGGTCATCGACCAGCCTGCAACCTCGTCGGCGAGAGCATTCCGGCCGTCCGAAAGGTCCAGACAGTACCTGCGCTACGCTTGAGGTAGTCAGATCGATACTATGCCCATGCAATGAAGAATCTCAGGACGTCACGCACCTGCGAGTGCAGGACCAGCACGTCAGTCCGGTCGTCCTCCCAAGCGTCGGCAGATTTCCGCCGCAGTCTGCTCTCGTTCCTGGAGTACCGCCGACGTCGCCGCTTGAGCGCGATTCCACACGATCACATCCGCCGGCGGGCTTCCGCCCAAACAGAGAATCTGTTCGACCCTCTTGCCCAACGCCACGACGACTTGAGGTTGAAGCTCCTCGATGAGCGGGTATGCATAGTGAATAGCTGCTCGGCGAGCCACATCGTCGGAGAATGCTGAGCATGACTCGGTGCGCCAAGGCAAGCAGTTGGAGTAGGCAATCTGATCGAGCGTCAAGCGCCCCGCACGCAGAATCTCGGCGCAGTGACGAGTCCAAATCGGCCAGCGCTCGCACGCGGCGCGATACGCGTTTTGCGCGGCCCGAAAGCTTTCGGGCGACGGGTTGCCCGCAAATCCAGCCAAGGATTTCATCATCAGATCGTCACCGCGAGTTCGCTTGTGCGAAGGCCCGTTTCCGGGGTTGATCCCCAGGAACAACACGCGGGAAGATGCGTAATCCTTGCCGACGTATCCGAACTGAGGGACAAGATCATCTTGAGCGATCTGGGGAACACGTTCCACAGGCAAGTCGGCACGCTCACCGCCGAGGAATCCTGCGCGGCCTATCTCCAGTGCTTTGACTGCCGTCGCGAAACCCAAAGGCGGAGAGGACGTTGCGGGGGTCCGAGCATCGACCCGCTCCAGCCATCCCCTGCGGATACAGTACGAGATGAACTGGTGCGGAGAACCCTTTCTCTTGCCGCAATTCAGGTGGCCACGTACGGCGTCCGACAGATCCCAAAAGTCTGCGCTTCCCTTGCGCTGGAGAATCGTTTCAATGATGTCCCAAGAGCGCTGGTTGTGTCCCGCCGTCATCTGCGGTGTGCGCGCGACTCGGTACCGCCCCTCGTACTTGTCCATACCCGTTTGATTTCGCATTTAGATCTCTACCTCGCCTATACCTGTACCACCATGAGTCACAGAGCTCTCGACAACGTTGCGCTGGCTGACAATCGGCAGCCCACAGCGGGTCAGAATGCCGCGTATGCTGTATCGCGCATCGCGCGTGTCGCGCTCCAGCGGCGACTGCTTTACCAGCTGAGTTCTTGCTTCGAGTTCGATCTGACTTCCGGCATCGGTCATCGCGAGAAGCGCAATGAACAACACGATCGTCCGGTCAGGGGAGAGCCCCTCGGAGGTCGCGATCGCGACAAGGCTCCGGACGATGTCATCAGGCACACCGAGCTGGGTCAGGCGGTCCCACTGTTCTGGCATGGGCTCGCCTCCCTCCAACTCAGTAACAAGGGCATGCAGCACTTGAGCCGCCCACTCGGTGCGCGCTGGCTTGCCGGTCCGCCTTGCATCCGCATAGTCAGCGGGATCGTGGAACTCGGCGGCTTCGAAGCGGAGAGACTCCCGCGGCCCCAAGCTCATCTTGTACACCGGAGGGGACATCGATCGATCTGCGGCGACGGCTGATGCTTTGACGGAACCCGCCCCGCCCCAGCCCGCCGCCAACATCTGCGCGACCGACCGCAACTCGGGCAGCGCCGCCGCTTTCCCCTCCGCATCACGTACCTGCACGACCACCAAACTCGTGTACGACGAGGCGAGCTGATACCGCTCGGCCAGCATGGTGGCCTCGCTTTCGTCCATATCGGTTAGCCGGCGAGCGGCTGCCAACCTTGGCAGAATCAGGTCGGCACTCGCCTCCGAAAGTGACACGGTGAGGCGAACGCTTTCCGCTGCGCCCTCGCACGCACCACCGACACTGACGGCGATCTTTCCCTGCGGAGGTTCAGCAAACCCAGCAATCAGGTGCAAAGTATCCCCTGAGAATACCGCCGTTGGCCTCGGAGCCTCCCAGACCGGTGGGGTTGGCCAATCCACGCTCAGAATCCGCTTGGGTGTTTCTCGCAAGCGGCGGAACATCCGTACTATCCCAGCCTCGGCATCCTCTCCCGGGGCCACGAACTCGCAGGCTCCTCCGGTCGAGTCCGCGAGACGCCGCGATAGTGCCTCAGCGGGTGCCGCACCAACCGCAACTACGAACAGGCGGTGCCCCGAACGCGCTGCTGTTTCAACCACAGCGTCCAGCGCCCACACTTCGGCGTCGGTCACGAGCAGGATGTCTTTTGGTGCGACGTCAATTGCGCCAGGAATCGCGATCGTGGCGGCAAGGGCCTGCGGCAGTGCTGTGCCGCCTAAGTCGGCCTGCAGACCACCCAGATACCGGGTAAGCCCTGCCTTGGCGACTTCGCTGGCTGCCACAAGCCCATCGGTCAAATGCTCGACGTGGGAGCCGAAGCGCGACAAGCTCACGAGGTCACGGTGTTCAAGACGGGCGATGCAGGCAGAAAGCGCCCGGCGCGCTGCCTCGATGCTGTCTCCGCCCATCGAGCCAGAGCAATCCACTAGCAGCTTTAGCTGCAGCGGCCCGGGCGGGGTTTCCGTTATGCCGGGGTCCAGACTGACGAGCGTGACATATTCGTTTTCATCGTTCGCCACGATAGCGGCGGCGCGCGTCACCGGACCGGATGCCTTCAGCACGAAGTCACGATCGAGCGATGCTTCGGACGCGAGCAACACTCGACAGCCCTCTTCTGTCTGCTCGGTGCGGATTGAGTGGCTCGGCGATTCGAGGGTCGCTGACGACATATCGCCCACGATGTCGACCGTGATTCCGAACGAGTAGGCGACGCCGAGATCCGTGTGCGGCATCTGATGCGGCAACAAACCATGCGCGGCCGGGTCGCCGAAGCGCGGCGCGATCACAGTCGGCACGCTCATGCGCACCTCGTCACCACTGCGATCGAGTAGCTCAGCGTAGCGATAGCGGATCACGGCACGCTCGCCGGCCATGAGGTTGCCCAGGCTGAGGGTGTAGAGCCCATCGCCGGACCGCTCGAGCAGAGCTGCGGAATCGCCCTCATCGATCGCGCGCTCGTAGTTGTCGCGAGCGTGCCGCACTGGCGTCGCCAGCGCCTTCAGTCGCCGTACACCGAGCTCCAACTCCAGACCTAACAGCACAGCCCGATGGGGCACCGGGAAGGTGTACTCCCCTTCGATATTAATCGCGCCAGTGTTCTCCCACGTCTGTTCGACCTCCAGTTCGAACAGAAGGCCCTGTAGCCGACCACGGGCGTGCACGCCGCGCAGCGGCATTGTCTCACCCGTGACTGTGTTGAACATAGTGGCTGCCTGCGTGCTCATCGGCGCTTCTCCTGTGTCTGCTTCGCCGTGGCGTCGCCCGCCCGGGCGACGATGTCCTGATGTGCTTTCTTGATGACGGTGAACAACTGACGCAACCCGTCCGGATCCATGCCGGCCTCGCCAGGGTCCACAACCAGTTCGATACCCGGGGCGACCGACAAATGGCTGCGTACGGTTACGGACCCGACCGTCGGGCGGGGCAGGGGCGGTTCTGTCGCCTCATCGGCAAGGAGTCCGCCAATCGCCTCCAGCGACAAGCCTGCCTCCGACCAATTGCGGATCTGCAGCAGTTGGCGCAGGTGTTTCTCTGTGTAGTAGGCGGCACGGGTCTCGCCAACAGGCCGATCTACCAAGCCGCGCTGAATGTAGTAGCGAACGGTACGCCGAGGGAGACTCGCCAAGGCGCAAAGTTCATCCAGTGAATACGCGGAACTGCTTGCAACCATGATTATATGCACACTTGTTTAAGACAGTAGTGATGTCTTAATATATGAGCATGCACAAGCGAGCGCAAGCGTTTGGAGGAAGGTCGGCCGCCGGAGGTCAACTGCCACAGCTGGCGGTCAAAAACGTTGAATATAGTGCTAGTCGTTGCTATAGTCGCCTCACCTAACCCGAGGAGTGCACCAGTGATTAATCAGAACGGCGATTTCGTATGCGTACCGGTACCAACGTCCGCGTTGGCTGCGGTGGCAAATTATCTGCAGTCAGCCCAAAGCGAAACTTCAGTAAGCGAGTTCTTCTGTATGGCAGCTGACTACTACCAACAAAGCATAGAAGACAAGCCAGAGGATCTCGGTCGACTGCTCAAGCGGTCAGTGAGGGGTTACATGTGGAAAGACTTGAATCTTCCAGCCGGTACCCAGGCGAGGATGAAATACAAGGGTAGCTGGCACTATGCGGCAGTTGATGGCGATGACTTCATGGTCGATGGGCAACCCATGAGCCCATCTCAGTTCGCCAATACGGTCACCAGCTCAAGCCGCAATGCGTGGAGGGATGTATACATCAAGCGACCGGCAGATTCCGGATGGACATTGGCTGACACGTTAAGGCGCAATGTCAGACCGCGTTGACCGTGAGCATTATCATTTTGGAGTTCACCATGAATCAGCGTACGCTCGACGAATACCGGGTCCTGCCGCCTCTCAGCTCCCACTTCCTCCACGGCCACGCAAGAAGGCGCGCTCAACAACGCGCGATTCCTCCGTTAGTAGTCGACTGGCTACTGAGATTCGGAGCCGAAGTGCATGACAGTCACGGCGCTGCCATACGCTACTTCGACAGGAATGCTCGTCGGAAACTCCGCCGAGAGGTCGGGCGTGAGCCCGTTCGTCGACTGCGCGACAAGCTATCTTGCTACTTGGTCGAGAAAGACGGCCGCATTGTTACGATTGGCCATCGCTATAGACGGATCCCTCACTCGTAGAGCGCGGCCCGATACGTTCCTCGGTCGCGTACTGGCAATAGCCCCGTTTTCGGCTCGCCCGACCGAGGAACGCCCTTGCGCCCCACCCCCAACACCGCACTTATCGGCCCACTGCCCTCATGCCGAAGATATCGCACCCCCTGCTACCCAAACGACGCCGCCCTCCCCTCGTGCTGGATCAGCTCCCGCCCCCGCTTGCTAGAGGTTTCCCTGTGCTTCATCATTACTTTCCGACTGCCACCTGGTCGTTTGGGAGACGCTATGGCAAACGCGTTCGAACGGTTCTTTGATGACGCTCTAACGTATGCACCCCCGATCGACCTGGAGCAATCGGCCAATCTCCCGAGGCCGAATTTTCCAGAAAGCCCGCTGCATCGGCCCGAAACACTGTTGAGCTCGAACGATCGGCTGACACCGCTAGAAGAGGATTCCTGGCGCGCTGAAGTAGCGAGAGACGTCATGGTTCGCGGAGCTGATGTTCCGCGGCTTACGCCAGAAGAAAATGCGCTGATCGACGGAGGCCTGCGCGTAGTTGGCTTCGAAATACTGGCTTTCTACAAGTCCCGCCGGCACTTAAACGACCCCCCGTTTCCCAATCACTGGGGAATCTTTTTCATCCGCAAAGGTGTGCACCGAGTCGCGGACCTATTGCGGGAAACCTACCCCGGCCATGGGCCAACCATCCCTCTGGCGTTGGAGTTTCTGCGGCAACATGAGCGCTACCACTTGTTCTTTGACCTATGGGCGCTTTCCATTGACGCCGCCCTCCGACAGAACCTCTATCAGCGCCTCAAGATTGCGTTTCGAGACCATGCGATTCACCAGGTCGAAGAGGCGCTTGCAAACAGGGCAGCATGGGATTGGGCCAAGCAAACCCGGATTGGGCTAAACGAATTCGCCACCGACTTTCTGAAAATTCAGCCAGGCGCGTATTCGCGCTTCGATGAGCCCAAGCTTGCACTGTCTAGTGAGTTAGCTGCCCACTTCTTCGACTGCAACTTCAAGCCCGGTGCTAGCCGGTACGATCAAGCACACTTCGTTGCAAACGCCCCTGACTCTTTAACTAGAAAATCTCTTTGTCCTGAATACATAGTTGATCTAGCCGCGTTAGCCGGGTGGATCGACCCCGCGTACAACATCCCTACAGTCAGGACAATAATCGACTCGAAGAAGGTCAAATCGGATCTCGCAAAAACGTACCAAACGATCCGGAAAAAATGGGAGACCACTAAAGAAAAACTGCTTAAGGATCCCAGCTTGCCAGGTTTACAGTTTAAGCCGTGGCCTTCAATGCCCGGCACCTGGTCTGTGCGAATAGACCTGAACTTTCGCGCACATTTACGCCCGCAGGGCCGACCAAACGACGGAGTGTGGGAAACCGCCAGTCTTGGCCCGCATAAGGTCATGGGGCATGGATGACAATCGGTTTAGCCCAATTCAAAGGTCATGAATGCTTCTCGCGTCACCACCCGCGGAAGTCGGCGACCGGACTCCGTTGTCCGAATCACCACAATCGCACCATCATGGTTCCGACCATAACTCACATGGATGGGCCGCGAATCTCCGTAGTAGTAGAGCCTGTCGAACGGAGTGTTCTCAACGACCCACCGCGCCACCTCTAGCATACTCTCGTCCTCTACAACGAAGTCCACGGCCGCGCCGCCCCGCTGGCAAACCCTGCGGCCACGGGTGTTTTCCTCATAGGACGCATGCTGATCTCTACTGGGATCGATGCCGCCACGTATCGCTCGCCCTAGCTCGGGCGAGCAGAAGCCGTAGGTCAGTTTGACCATGCCGAAGTAGTCGATGACTGGATCCAATACAAAAGTCGATAGGTCCACAAGCGCCGAAAAGGTTTCTGGCGACCTAGGAGCATTGATAAGCCCCGTTCTGGCTTGTGTCTCCCCACACTCTATAAAATCGTGAAAGCGGAAGTACTTACCGCATAGAGAATCAAGACTCGGTATAGACATTGTTCTACTAAGCCTGCCTTCGACGAACTCAAGACGATGGTTAGCGAGCTCTCTCATTAACTCCGAGGACAAGGGGCCGTACCTGGAGTTCGCGATTATCCCCCTTCGCTCAAGCTCTTCGTCTACACTCCGTTGGTCTGCGAATCCCGAGTCCGACGGATGCATATAGCGGGACTTCCAGGTTAATGCTGGGCTTTCATACTCTTGGCCATATTGGTAAAAGTTCACCCGTTGATTTCGCAAGTTTACTTTCACGCGAACACTCAAACTTGGAAGCGGACTACTCTGAAAGTTGCTAAAATACAGCAGCGTAAGTTTGCGTGACGCCAAATGTATTCTCGCTAGATCTGCATCCGCGTAATCACCCACGAATCTACAGGCTACGATGATGAATGCTTGGACTTCCCCCGGTATAGATGACACGTCCGGGCTATGATTTGATCATAGGAGGAAGTGCAATGAGCAGTCAAAGATTCAGCCCCGAATTCAAGGACGAGGCAGTCCGTCAGATAGTTGATCGCGGATATTCCGTGGCCGACGTTTCAGAGCGATTGGGGGTGTCGGCCCACAGCCTCTACAAATGGGTTAAAGCCGTAAAGCCCGACAAGACAGAAGAGCAGGCAGCGGCATTGATCGAAGCACGCAGCGAAGTGCTGAAACTCCGCGCGAAGCTGAAGCGCACCGAAGAGGAGCGCGACATCCTAAAAAAGGCCGCAAGGTACTTTGCTCAGGAAGTCGAGTGAAGTACCGCTTTATCAACGACCATCGCCAGCAGTACAGGGTAATGACGCTGTGTCGTGTGCTCGGTGCATCGCGCAGCGGCTTCTACCAATGGTTGTGCAAGCCGCTGT
>JBGTIC010000394.1:0-7727 GCA_041745895.1 Gammaproteobacteria bacterium | reverse complement strand
GAAGCCGGCGCGGGCAGCACGCTGGCGCACCTCGTCAGCGGCCTCCGCGACCAGCAGGGGTTCATCCCCGGTGATCAGCCAGGCCCGCGCGGGCTCGCCCTGGAGCAGCGAGCTCAGGCGATCCACGGTGGTCTTCATCGGCACCTGACCTTGCTGGCCACGACGCCCGGGTGCCTCACCCGTTGCCGCCGTCGAGCTGGCCCAGCATGACCGCCTCGCTTTCAAGAAGGATAGGCACGCCATCGCGCACGGGATAAGCGACGCGCCCGTCGCGCGTGACCAGCGCATCCTGCCAGGGTCCGGCCGGGGATTCATCCGCCCGCGTGCGCACCTTGCCCTGCTCGATACGCATGTTGAGCATATGCAGCAGACTTCGCGCAGCAGGTTCCAGTTCGGCGTGGCTCACCGGGCAGCACAGGATGTCCAGCAGTTTTCGATCGACGCTCATCGGGCGTGTTTCCTCGTCAGTTCAGAGTCCTGTGGTTCCGGCACGGGATCGTGACCATGGCCGCCCCACGGATGACAGCGCGAGATGCGCCGCAACGCAAGCCGGCCGCCACGCCACAGGCCGTGTCCGAGCAACGCCTCGCGGGCATACGCAGAACAGGTGGGATGGTAGCGACAATTGCTTCCAAGCAACGGCGAGAGCAGCAGCTGGTAGCCACGGATCAACACCAGCAGCACACGCACACTGAGCGCAGACCCCGCGCTGGCACGCTCGATAGCGTCAGGCGGAGGCATTGTCGTGGTGCTGCATCATATCGGCTGCCTGTGCGCGGATGCGCTCGAGCATGGCGCGCAGACCGTTGCTGCGCGTGGCGCTCAGGTGACGGTCCAACCCAAGCTCGGTGACGAAGCCAGGCTGTGTGGCCACGATATCGGCTGCACGCCGACCGCTGTAGATACGCATCAGCAGCGCAATGAGGCCTGCCACGATGGCCGAATCACTGGTCGCCTGGAAATGCAGGCGCTCGTCCTTCGGCTCGGCATGCAGCCAGACCTGGCTCTGGCAACCATGAACTTGATTCGCTTGTGTCCGCCATGCGTCCGGAAAGTCCGGCAGCTCACGTCCCATGTCGATGATGTACTGGTAGCGCGCCATCCAGTCGTCGAAGAACGCAAATTCCTCGATCAGGGCCTGTTGGGCTTGTTCGATCTCGCTACTCATGTCGGTTGTCAGCACTTTCGGGTTCGCATCAGCCGGCGCGCCGCCAGCGCGTGCCTTCCGCGCCGTCCTCGATGGTGATACCCATCGCGGCAAGCTCGTCGCGAATGCGATCCGCCTCAGCGAAATCGCGCAAGCTGCGCGCCTGCGCGCGTGCCTGCAGGCGTGCCTCGATTTCGTGTTCACTCAGGCCCGACTCGCCCTGCACGCCTGCAAACCATACCTCCGGGTCCTGCTGAGCAATGCCCAGCAGGTCTGCGCCTGCGCGCAACGCGGCAGCCTGCGACGCGCGCCGATCCTCGTCGTCGCTCGTATTGAGCTCGCGGGCCAGGGCGAACAGCTCGGCCAGCGCGCGCGGTGTATTGAGGTCGTCGCACAGGGCCGTGAGTACCGCCTCAGGCGGCTCTGCCGGGTGATCGGCAACGTGCAGGCCACGCAGGGCACCATACAGGCGATCCAGCTTGCGCCGGCTGTCGGCCAGAAGTGCATCGTTCCAGTCCAGGGGCTCGCGGTAGCGCGCCGACAGCAGCGCCAGTCGAATGACCTCGCCAGGCGCTTCGCTGAGTACCTCGCGCACCAGCAGCACGTTGCCCAGTGACTTCGACATCTTCTCGGCATCGACGTTCAGAAAGCCGTTGTGCAGCCAGTAGCGGCAGTAGGTGCGGCCACCATGGGCGCAGGTGCTCTGGGCGAGCTCGTTTTCGTGATGCGGAAAAATCAGATCCTGCCCGCCGCCGTGGATGTCGATGGTCTCGCCGAGGTGGCGCTCTATCATCGCCGAACACTCGATGTGCCAGCCCGGCCGACCCCGCCCCCAGGGGCTGTCCCAGCCCACGGTGTCGGCATCGGAGGGCTTCCACAGCACGAAGTCGCCGGGATCGCGCTTGTAGGTGGCCACCTCGACACGCGCACCGGCGAGCAGCTCGCTGGTGTCACGGCCTGACAGGGCGCCGTAGTGGTCATAGGAGGCGACGGCAAACAGTATGTGACCGTCGGCCTCGTAGGCGTGGCCGGTGGCGATCAGGCGCAGGATCATGTCGATGATGTCGCCGATATGGTCTGTGACCAGGGGCGCGACATCCGGTGCCTGCACACCCAGTGATTGCATGTCTTCCAGGTAGGCTGCGGTAAACCGGCGCGTGATCTCGCCAATCGACTCACCGCGTTCGCGTGCTGCGGCGTTGATCTTGTCATCGACATCCGTGATGTTGCGTGCGTAAACCAGGCCGTACTCCCGCCTGAGCAAACGCGCCAGCACATCGAACACGACCGCGGGCCTGGCGTTACCGATGTGGGCGAAGTTGTAGACGGTCGGACCGCAGACATACATCGTGACCCTGGCGGGGTCCTGGGGCACAAAACGCTCTTTGCGACGCGTGAGGGTGTTGTAGAACTCGATGTTCATGGCTCGGGGCTGTGTCCGTGCCGGTGGCAGCGCCGGCAAGTGTTCTGGCTGACACGACAGTATAACAAGCTTGCCCGGACCACCCCGGCATGACCGCAGCGGCGGCGGAGAATATACTAGGGCATTGACCGCCCGGTGCCGGGGGGCATTCATCATCGGCGCACCCGTCTCAGGGCGGGCAAAATGCCCCCGCGGGAGATTAAAATGTCACAGGGATTGTTCGCACAACGCCGCTCAGTCGAGCAGGTTGAGGAAGGCACCGAGCTTGCGCCACGCTTCGACGAACACGGCCTGATCCCCGCCGTCACAACGGATTTCGCTACAGGCGAGCTGTTGATGGTGGGCTACATGAATGTCGACGCGCTGCGCCTGACCATCGAGACCGGGCAGGCACACTATTTCAGCCGCAGCCGCCAGGCGCTGTGGCGCAAGGGGGAGAACAGCGGGCTGGTCCAGCACGTGCGTGAACTGCTCATCGACGATGATCAGGACTGTGTCTGGCTGCGCGTTGAAATCGACGGCGGCGTGAGCTGCCATGTCGGCTACCGCTCGTGCTTTTACCGCCGCGTGCCGGTGGGTGAGGCCCACGCAGGGGGGGCACCGGTGCTGGAATTCACGATGCGCGACAAGGCCTTCGAATTCGAAGAGATGTATCCGGGGCAACCCAACCCGACGAAGCTTTAGGCGCGTTCAGGCAAGCTGCCAGGTCGGCTGCCCGGATGCATCGATCAGGCCGCGCGCGCGCAGCCACGCGCGTGCCTCGCGTGCGTCGCCAGCCAGCCAGGCCTTGGCGCTGCCTTCCCTGAAGCTGTATCCCCAGGCATCCATATCGGCAAGCAGCCTGTCGCGACCAACGCCGGGGATGCGCTGGGCCAGGGTCAGCTGCAGGCAGCACACGGCGCACTCTTCCTCATCGCTGCCGCCGGCATCCGTGTGCAGGCGCGCACGCCGTGCCGGGTCCATGCACACGCGATGGGACAGCTCGTGCAGCAGCGAATGCACCGGCGTATCGGCGCGCAGGTAGATGGCCTCCATGACGAGTCCAGCCTCGCAGTCCCCCCAGTAGCTGCCCGGTATCGATTGACCTGCCGGGATATCGACACGCCGGGCGCCATAGCGCCCTAGTATCCGACCGATCGGCGCTGCTGCGATATCGGCGATCCGCAGCACGCCGGCACCAGGCAGGGATGGTGTCGACACGGTTCAGGTCGCGCCGTTGTCCGCCGAACTCATGCGGCGCAGCATCCGCGAGACCACATCATCGGCCAGCGCACGACGCACACGCCGACCCTCCTCGGCCTTGCCAAGCACTTCGGTCTCGCGCCAGGTATACGCCCGCGTCTGCACGATGCGCTGATCGCTCATGCGCAATTCTCCATCCAGCAGCAGTTCGAATTCGACTATGTAGTAAACCTCGAATTCGCGAGGGATATTCCTTGCCGACACCGACAGCACCCGCTCTCCCGCCTCATCGGCCAGGATGCGTATGACCGCATCGGCGCCGCGCCGATCCTCGCTCACGCGTACGCCGTTGGCCTCCAGACCCAGGCGCAGGCTTGCATAGAAGTCACTGAAGCGATCTTCGGTCTCGATGTAGGTGCTGGCCATGTCCGATGGCAGCGGAATGCTGCCACGCAATTGAAACCCGCAGGCAGCGCTCACCATTGCCAGCGCCGCAGTCGCCAGCCAGCCGGTCACCCGGCCCGCCGTGCGCGGCAAATCAGATGACAATGTTGAGCAGCTTGCCTGGCACATAGATCACCTTGCGCGGAGTCTGCTCCGCAATGAAGCGCTGAACGTTGGGCTCCGCCAGCGCAAGCGCGAGCACCTCGGGCTGGCTCGAATCCGCGGCCACCGCCACGCGACCGCGCAGCTTGCCGTTGACCTGCACCACGATCTGCAGCCGATCCTGCGCCAGCGCCGTCTCATCGAGCGCAGGCCACGCAGCCTCGACCAGATCATCGCCATGGCCCAGGCGCTGCCACAAGGCGTGGCAGATATGCGGCACGATCGGCGAAAGCATCAGCACCATCGCCTCGATCGCCTCGCGCTGCACCGCCAGACCCCGGGGGGATGCATCCTCGAATCGATTGACCGCGTTGGACAGTTCCATGACCGCGGCCACGGCCGTATTGAAGCTGTGCCTGCGCGCAAGATCATCGCCGACCTTGGCGATGGTCAGGTGGGTGAGCCTGCGCACCGCGCGCTGTGATTCATCCAGGGACGCTGACTCCAGAGCAGCGGGCTGGCCTGCCGCCAGATGCGCCATGACCTGTCGCCACAGACGCCGCAGAAA
Source organism: Gammaproteobacteria bacterium (assembly GCA_041745895.1). GTDB lineage: Bacteria > Pseudomonadota > Gammaproteobacteria > Steroidobacterales > PWYM01 > PWYM01. The sequence goes on along the minus strand of JBGTIC010000394.1, from coordinate 2,861 downwards.
GCGAAACGCTCCCTGCACGCCATCGTCGGTCCACTCCAGGGCCTGCTCGGGGGGCGCTGCAAACATCATGAACAGCCGCACGGTGTCGGCGCCGAACTCTTCCACCAGCGCCTGCGGATCCACGGTGTTGCCGCGCGATTTTGACATCTTCGAACCGTCCTTGAGCACCATGCCCTGCGTGAGCAGGTTGGTGAACGGCTCGTCATGTCGTGACAGTCCCACGTCGCGCATCACGCGCTGGAAAAAGCGCGAATACAGCAGGTGCAGGATGGCGTGCTCGATGCCGCCGGTGTACTGGTCCACCGGCATCCAGTAGTCGGCGCGCGCATCGAGCATCGCCTGATCGGCATCGGGGCAGGCGTAGCGTGCGAAATACCAGGAGCTCTCCACGAAGGTGTCGAAAGTATCGGTTTCACGCTTGGCCGGTTTGCCGCACTTGGGACACGCGCAGTCGACGAACTCGGGCATCGATTTGAGCGGCGAACCCGCGCCGGTCACCGCAACGTCCTCGGGCAAGCGCACCGGCAGATCCGCCTCGGGCACCGGCACCGCACCGCAGTCGTCGCAATAGATGATAGGGATGGGGGTCCCCCAGTAACGCTGCCGCGACACGCCCCAGTCACGCAAGCGGAAATTGACCCGCCGCCGGCCCCGGCCCTGCGTCTCGAAATGCGCGGCCAGCGCATCGAAGGCCTGCTGGAAATCCAGCCCGTCGTGCTCTGCCGAATTCACCAGCATCCCATGCTCGGTCCACGCGCCACCGGCAACATCGATATCGCTGCCGTCGCTCGGGCGGATAACCTGGCGGATGGGAAGGCCGTATCGGGTGGCGAACTCCCAGTCGCGCTGGTCATGCCCGGGCACGGCCATCACCGCGCCGGTGCCGTAGCCCATCAACACGAAATTCGCGACCCACACGGGTACGCGATCGCCGGTGAGCGGATGAATCACATCCACGCCCAGCGGCATGCCCTTTTTCTCCATCGTCTCCATGGCGGCTTCTGCGGCCTGGCCCTGACGACATTCCTGCAGGAACGCCTCGAGGGCCGGCTTGCCGGCAGCCCCCGCCATTGCGAGCGGATGCTCGGCGGCCAGCGCCATGTAGGTCACGCCATACAGCGTGTCCGGCCGCGTCGTGTACACGGACAGCTGCTGATCGGAGCCCGCCACATCGAACGCAAGCTCCAGACCCTCGGAGCGGCCGATCCAGTTGCGCTGCATGGTCTTGACCGCGTCAGGCCAGCCCGGCAGGCGATCGAGTGCTTCGAGCAGTTCATCGGCGTAGTCGGTGATCTTCATGAACCACTGCGGGATCTCGCGGCGTTCCACCAGCGCGCCCGAGCGCCAGCCGCGGCCCTCGATGACCTGCTCGTTGGCCAGTACCGTGTTATCCACCGGATCCCAGTTGACCACCGAGTTCTTGCGATAGACCAGGCCGCGTTCGAACATCTTCGTGAACAGCCACTGTTCCCAGCGATAGTACTCGGGCCGGCAGGTCGTGAGTTCACGGCGCCAGTCGTAGCCATAGCCCAGCCGCCGGAGCTGGCCGCGCATGTAGTCGATGTTCTCGTAGGTCCACTTCGCCGGCGGTACGCCGCGCTCGATGGCAGCGTTCTCGGCCGGCATGCCGAAGGCATCCCAACCCATCGGCTGCAGCACGTTGAAGCCCTGCATCCGGCGATGCCGGGCGATGACATCGGATATCGTGAGCACGCGCACATGGCCCATGTGCAGGCGCCCGCTGGGATAGGGAAACATCGTCAGACAGTAGAACTTCTGCCTGTCGGATTGTTCGTCGACCTCGAAGCTGCGCGCACGCTCCCAGTGCAACTGCGCGGCCTGTTCGACGGCGGCGGGGCGGTAGGCCTCTTCCATGATGCGCGTGGAATCTCTTGCTGGCGGTAAAACCGCCAAGAATACAGCAGCGCGACCAGCTTGTTCAGCTACGCCGGGCCAAAGCGGCTCCCACACCCACCAGCAGCAGCGAAAGCCACACCACCGCGTGGTTGCCCACGCGGACATAGGGCGTGGCCCCGTCATGGCCCCGGACCTCGCCGCGCAGCACGGTGGTCTCGAACTGGGGCGAGCGCGTCGAGACCCGGCCTTGCGCATCGATGATGGCCGAGATGCCGGTATTGGTTGCGCGCAGCATGTAGCGGCCCGACTCGATCGAGCGCAGGCGCGCGATCTGCAGGTGCTGGTGCGGGGCGATGGAATCGCCGAACCAGGCGTCGTTGCTGACGTTCACCAGCAGGGTGGCCTGCGGGTAGAAGCTCAGCTGACGGGCGCCGAACAGCGCCTCATAGCATATCGACGGCGCAAGCTGCTGGCCGGCCAGACGCAGCGTCGGCTGGCCCTCGGCGCCGGCGCTGATGTCGGTATAGGGCAGACTCATCAGCCGCAGCCAGCTGCGTACCCAGGCAGGCACCGGGAAATACTCTCCGAAAGGCACCAGATCGCGCTTGACGTAGAACTGCGGTGTCTCGCTTAGCGCAAGCAGCGTGTTTTCGTAGCTGCGCAGGCGGAAGTCGTAGCGCAGGATGCCCAGCAACACCTCGCTACCGGCCGCGGCCGTCAGCTCTCGAATGTCCTCGAGGTAGCCGCCGACTTCATGCACCAGCGCCGGAATCGCCGCCTCCGGCCAGATGATCAGATCAGCGCCCAGCGACTCGGCGGTCAGCGCCTCGTAGAGATCCAGCGTGGCGCCGAACTGAGCCGGATCCCATTTGATGTCCTGCGCGACATTGCCCTGCACTAGCGCCACATCCAGTGTCGTGGCGTGCGGCTGCGTCCACTCAGTACGCACCAGCACCGCCGCCGCCACCCAGACCACCACCGCCAGCCCGGCGCCGAGCAGGCGG
>JBGTIC010000393.1:0-4930 GCA_041745895.1 Gammaproteobacteria bacterium | reverse complement strand
CTGCAGGCGCGCCATGCGCCGCACCGCCGGCAGCGTGCGTTCGTTGCAGGCCACCAGGCCGAGCATCGCATCCGAATGGCCGACGATGTATTTCGTGGCCGCCTGCAGCACCACATCCACACCCAGCGCCAGCGGCTGATGGAACATGCCGGTCGCCCAGGTGTTGTCCAGCATGAGCACCGGTCGCCCCGACTCCTCGGGCGCGTATGTGCGCAGGGCCGCGGCCACCGCCGGCACGTCCTGCAGCTCGAAGGTCAGCGAGCTGGGGGATTCCAGGTAGACCACGCGCGTGCGCGGTGTGAGCTGTCCCGCAATCTCACCGCCGATATCCGGCGGTACCATGACAACCTCGACATCGAGCTCGGCGAGCACGCTGCGCGCGTAGTCGACGGTCGGTTCGTAGGCGCCCTCGGTCATGATGACCTGGTCACCGGGACGCAGGCAGGCGGACAGGGCAACGGTGATGCCCGAGAGGCCGGAGCAGGTGGCCACCGCACCGGCCGCGCCCTCGAGCTGTGCGTAGGTGGACTCGAGCGCGCGACTGGTGGGGGTGCCCTGGCGGGCATAGCGGAAGGCCAGCGGGTCGCCCGGCGAGAACTCGTGGAAGGCTGCGAGGCTCTCGAAGAGCACGGTCGAGCTTCGATAGGGCGGGATGTTCACCGTGCCGGCGGACAGCTCGCGGTTGCGGCCGCCGTGCACCAGCGCGGTATCGGGATCGCGTGTCTTCATGGGATCTTGAACATCTTTAGTGCGGGCCAGCGGGGCATTCTCGCACAGCCCGCAGGCTTTCCGGTGCGGCGCGGCCTTCACGCACCTGTCATGCAGCCTTCATGCGCGCTTCATCGACGCAAGCTTCAATGGGATTCAAGGATCACAGCAGCGACGCCCGGGGTACAGGCACTCACGCCCGGGCGCGCGGAGTCTCGAAGCTCATGGCCAAAGCACGAATTCTCGATCTTCTGCCAGCACTGGTAACCGACGGCCGACTGGCCCCCGGGGATGCCGAAATTTTCGCGCGTTACTGGGATGAGCGTGACAGCGACGCCGGTAACCTCGAGGCTATCGGTTACTGGCTGGCGCTGCGCCGGCATACCGGCTGCGACGGCGAGCCTGCCGGGCGCGAGGCCGATCACCCCTGGGCCTGAGCCCCGAGTCTTTACGCATCGCGCTGCTGCCACCGCCGGGCGCGAAACCACGCTAGACTGCTGCGCTCGGCCGGTTGTGTCCAGCAGGGGCGTGCATGACAGGGACTTCGATACAGCGCCTGCTGGGGCTTGGTGATGGGGGGCGCAACGTCGCGCTCTTGACGCTGGCGCAGTCCTTTTCGGCATCCGGCTCGATCCTGATGACGCTGCTCGCCGGCATCATCGGCAGCCGCCTGGCCCCGCATCCCGGCTGGGCGACGCTGGGGGTGACGATTGGCATCCTGATGCTGGCCCTGACCAGCATACCGGCGGCGTTGCTGATGCAGCGGGTCGGCCGTCGGGCGGGTTTCGTACTCGGTGCTCTGGTTGGGGTTGCGGCGGGTTTGCTGGCCGCCTATGCCGTGACGATCGCAAGCTTTGTGCTGTTCTGTGCGGCCATGGGGATGGTCGGCGTCACGATGGCCTTTGCCGCGCAGTACCGCTTTGCTGCCGCCGAGAGCGTGGAGTCGCCGCTGGTCAGCCGCGCCGTATCGTTGGTCATGCTCGGCACGCTCGCGGCCGCGGTCGTGGGTCCGCAAGTTGCGGTCTGGACGCGCACGCTGCTGCCCGTGGCGGAGTACGCCGCCACCTATCTGGCCCTGTCGGTGTTCTACCTGTGTGCAATCGGCCTGCTGCTGATGCTCAGGCCCACGCGCGTACGCGAGATTCCAGGCGAAGGCTCGGCCAGGCCGTTCGCGCAGGTGATCGGCCAGCCCGCGCTGCTGCTGGCGATGCTGGTCGCGGCAGTGGGTTGGGGTGTCATGAGCTTCGTCATGACCGCCACGCCCATCAGCATGCATGTGCTCGATGGCCACAGCGTCGAGGCCACCGCCAGGGTAATCCAGAGCCATGTGATCGCGATGTATCTGCCCTCGCTTGCCAGCGGCTGGCTGATCGCCCGCCTGGGGCTGCGCCTGGTGCTGACCGTAGGCGTGCTGTGCATGCTCGCGTGTCTGCTGATCGCGGTGATGGAGCGCCATGTGATGCACTACTGGTGGGCGCTGGTGCTGCTGGGGGTGGGCTGGAATTTCCTGTTCGTCGGCGGCACCACACTGCTGGCCACCAGTCACCGCAGCGCCGAACGCTTCCGCGTCCAGGCGGCCAATGAGTTCGTGGTCTTCGGTATCACGGCACTGGCCTCGCTGCTCGCCGGCATGCTGCTGCAGAGTCTGGGCTGGGAGACCATCAACCTGCTGATGCTGCCGTTACTGGCCCTGACGCTGGTGATGGTCCTGCGCAGTGCGGTGCTGCGCCGGCCGGCGGTGGCCGATGCTGTGCAGGCTGGGCGCTGAACGGCTGGATTCCCCGCCATGCAGTTGCGAAGATGGTGGCCTTGCCACGAGGCCTGCTGGGGACACGCAATGACACGACGCGGATGGATGGGCGCGATGGTGCTGGGCGCAGCGGTCGCGCTGGGTGGCTGTTCAGGCGGCGAGCGCAGCGAGCTGGAGGTCACGATCGGCGGCACGGCAGCCCCGCGTACGGCTGGTGAAGAACAGTGGCTGATGTTCCAGCGCACCGTCGAGGCATCCGAAGACGGCTTCTCACTGCGCATGCTGATCTACGGACAGCTGGGTTCCGAGGAACAGCTGGTGTCGGGCCTGCGTCGAGGCCGCGTGCAGTTCGCGAACCTCTCGGCGATGTCGGCCTCGACGGTATTGCCGGAGTTCGCGCTGCTCTACGCGCCCTACCTGTTCGACAGCTACGCTGAAGCCGACTATGTCTTCGACAACTTCCTGACCTCGCGCTTCCGGGACATGCTCGCCGAACGCGACATGCACCTGATTACCTGGAACGAGATCGGCTTTCACCACGTCTACGGCAAGCGCCCGCTGCTGACCCCGGATGACATGCGTGGCGTGCGCTTTCGTGTGTCGGCCAGCCCGGCCTCGCAGCTCTTCGCCCAGGCGGTGGGTGCCGACCGCATCTCGATCGGCTATGCCGATATCGTGCCTTCACTTCAGACCAACCTGATCGACGCAGGTGAGAACGGTGTGCCGCTCTATGCGCGCACCGGCATTGCCGGTGAGGCTCCCCACCTGATGCTCACCGAGCATTCTCTGGGTATGAGCGTGATCGTAGCCGACAAGCGCTGGTGGGACGGCTTGACCGAGTCGCAGCGCGAACTGTTCAGCACTGCGTTTCCGTCCATCGAGGTCAGCCGGCGCATGATCCGCGAGGAGATTGACCGCGATCTGGAGATCTCGGAGGCCGAGCTTGGGTTCACCGCCCACGAACTGACACCCGAGCAGCGCGCGCAGTGGGTCGGGGCTACGCGAGGCACCCACGAGGCACTCATCAGCACGCTCGGCGGACAGAGTCGCGAGATCTACGAACTCATCGAGCGGGGGCGTGCGGCGTATCGGCAGTCGCTGTCCAACGGCGGTGAGTGAGCAGAGTGATGTCAGGAATCCAACAGCAGGGGCAGGAAAACACGGAACTCCGCGCCCGGCTCACGGTTCAACACCTCCACGCTGCCGCCCATGGCCACGGCGAGCTGGCGTACCAGGGCGAGCCCGATGCCGGTGCCGACGGTCTCCCCGGCCCGGGCGTCGCCGCCCCGGTAGAACAGTTCGAAGATGCGCCGCATATGCGCGCGTGGCACGCCGGAGCCGTGGTCGCGCACGCTGAACACAGCGGTGCCGTGGCCTTCTGCGCGGGCGGTAACCTCCACCGCCTTGTGGTCGGCACGGGCGGAAAACTTGAGGGCGTTGTCCACGAGATTGATGAATACCTGTAACAGCGCATCGTTGTCGACCTTGACCTGCCGTCCGCCAAGTTCCGGGTCCAGATCGAAGCTGCCCGAAAAGCCGGCGCGCTCGATCTGGGCTGACAGGCGGGAGCGCAACAGGTCGAACAGCTCGCAGACGGGCACCGGTCGCAGCTCCAGCGCCAACTCCTGTCGTTCCATGCGTGCCAGCTGCAGGACGTTGCCGATCAGTCGCGACAGGCGTTCGCTCTCGTCGTGGATGTAGGCATAGTATTCCGAGCGCTTATCCTCCGGCACCCAGCCCTCGCGCAGAAGTTCCCCATACATTCGGATCGATGTCAGGGGCGTCTTGAGTTCATGGCTGACCGCCGCCACAAAGTCCTGTTGCTGGCGTGCCAGCCTGAGCTGGCTGACGCCGAGCCGGTAGAGCGCAAGAAAGCCCGCCAGGAGTACCGCGAGCAGCACCACGCCGGTCCAGCGCGCGAGCATCGCGCCTGGCCCCGGCTCCAGCCGGTTGAGCGCAAACGCAAGCTGCAGGGTGCCAAAAGGCGCGGACAGTCTGACCAGGTGGAGCGGTTCGTCCAGCGGGCCCTGCGCCGATGCGCGAGCGATTTCCGTGCCACGCCAGGACACCGCCAAGGTCGTGGCCGGTGCCAGTGTCGAAGCCCGGAACGGAGCGAGCAGCTGCGAACCGAGGAAAGCGTCGCCGTCAACGATAAGTCCCTGAATGCTGCGACCGCCCTCGTTCCACACGCGTCGGAACAGCACAAAATGGCCGCTTTCCAGGCGGCTGAACTCGAAGGGGTCGATCACGCTTTCAAAGATGCCGATGCGCGACACGGGCGGCACCTCACGCGCGGCGGATATGGCGTCCGGCGACACCGGTTGTGCCGCGTCGACACCACCATCCCGCACAGCCACCGATTCGAGGATCGCTGATCGTTCACGGCGTACGCCACGCGGTTCCTCCTGCTTGAAGGCTTCCGCTCTGCCGGCCACCGGGCTGGGCGCTTCGGGCGCGGCGGAGGCGCGCGAC
>JBGTIC010000392.1:0-3526 GCA_041745895.1 Gammaproteobacteria bacterium | reverse complement strand
AGGTGCCGGCGGGCGAGTGCGACACTGACGCGCACCACGTCGAGCACGCTGCCAGTGGACGTCGCCTTGGGTTTGCGGAGCTGGTGGCCGCAGCGGTGCGGATCGCGCCGCCAGAACAGGTCACGCTGCGCGATCCGGCCAGGTTTCGCCTGATCGGGCGCAGCGCCCCGCGGCTTGAAATCCCGCTGCATGTCTGCGGACGTTCGCAGTTCGCCGTCGACGTGCAGCTGCCTGGCATGAAGTCGGTCGCACTGAAGGCCTGTCCGACATTTGGCGGGCGACTGCATTCCATGGATGCGGCGGCTGCCGAGAAAATGACAGGCGTGCACAGCGTGCATGCGCTCGACGATGCTGTGGCCGTGGTCGCCGACTCCTGGTGGGCGGCGCAGCGCGCCTTGCAGCAGGTCAAAGTCGAATGGGAAGCGGGTGCGGCCGCGGATTTCGACAGTCAGGCCATGCGCGCACGCCTGAAAACGCTGGTCACCGACCGCGACGCCGAGGGTGATGGCCCGGCGCGTGTGGCGGTTGCCATCGGCGATGTCGACGCAAGACTCGACGAGGGTGCGGGCAGAATCGCGGGCGTATACGAAGTGCCCTATCTGGCCCATGCCACGATGGAGCCGATGTCCTGCGTAGCGCGCGTCGACAACGGGCGTTGCGAGCTGTGGTCCGGCACGCAGGGTCCGATGCGCGCGCGTGATACCGCAGCCGCGATGCTTGAAATTTCGCCCGAGCACGTCACCGTGCATCGCTGCTTTTCGGGCGGCGGTTTCGGCCGCCGCTGGCAGCCCGATTTCATCGAGCGCGCCGTCGATGTTGCCCGACGTGTTCCCGGTGTCCCCGTCAAGGTGATTTTTTCGCGGGAGGAAGACACGCGTCACGATTACTATCGCCCGGCCTATGCCTGCGGTTTCGATGGTGCCGTGGACGAGGCTGGCGAAATCACCGCCTTGAAAGTGCGCGTAGCCGGCGCTTCTCTGTTCGAGTTCGGCCGCCCCGGTGCATTCGGCACGCGACCTGACCCCAGCTCTGTCAGCGGCATCAGCGATCACCCCTACCGGATCGGCAGCGCGCTGATCGACTGGTCGCCGCTGAGTACCCCCGTGCCGATCGGCGTGTGGCGCGCGGTCGGCCATTCGCAGAACGGGTTTTTCATGGAGTCGATCATCGATGAGCTGGCGCATGCTGCAGGCCGTGATCCCTATGAATTCCGCCGCGCGCTGATCGCCGATGAGCGCATGCGCAAGGTGCTGGATGCCGCTGCGAAAGCGGCTGACTGGGGCGCGCCGCTGAGCCAGGGCCACGGCCGCGGCATTGCGTTCATGGAAGGCTATGGCTCGATCGTCGCCCAGGTGGCCGAGGTCAGCGTTCGCGACCGGCGGATCAAGCTCGAACGGATGGTTACAGCGATCGATTGCGGCATGGCCGTGCATCCGGATAATGTGCGCGCGCAGATGGAGGGCGGCATCATCTTCGGGCTTACGGCGATGGTCCACGGCGCCATTGATGTCGAGGCCGGCGCGGTCCGCCAGGGCAACTTCAGCGACTATCCGCTGCTGCAGATCAAGGACATGCCTCGCTTCGAGACGGTGATCATTGCAAGCGGTGAGAAGATGGGCGGCGTTGGCGAGCCGGGTCTGCCGCCCGCCGCCCCGGCCGTGGCCAATGCCGTGTTCGCCGCCTGCGGCGAGCGTATTCGTGCGCTCCCGCTGATTCGACACGGCTGGCAACTTGCATGAGTGCGGTAGGCTGGGGCCCACGCATCGTCGGCCCGAGCACCAGCGCTCTGGTCTGCCTGCTGGTGAGCGCCACACTGCCAGGCCCGGCATTGGCCGACGACCTCTACGCCCAGGAAAATGCCTATCCGCTGACGGCGCCCGCAGGTACTGTGTTTCGCGATTGCGAGCATTGCCCTGAGATGGTCGTGATCCCGCCGGGTGAATTCATCATGGGCTATGACGGTGGCGAGTCGGGGCGTTACGAAGGGCCGGTGCGCGAGATGGCCGTCGCACGTGCCTTCGCACTGGGTCGCTACGAAGTGACCCAGGCGCAGTTTCGCGCGTTTGCGCAAGCCACCGGGCACGTCAGCGCGGGCGGCTGCCGGATCTGGGATGGGGCGGCGTGGCAGGAGCCCCATGCGGCCGACTGGACCGACCCCGGCTACGGTCGTCCGCCGGCGGACGATGAACCGGTGGCATGTGTGAGCTGGCTGGAAGCGCGCGCGTACGTCGCATGGCTTTCCGAACAGACCGGTCAGGCCTATCGGCTGCCTGCCGAGACCGAGTGGGAGTATGCGGCCCGTGCAGGCAGTCAGGATGACTTCTTCTGGGGCAACGATGAGCGCGAGGCGTGCGACTGGGCCAACGTCTACGATACCTCCGGTCACGCCGAGCACGCATTTCCCTGGGATCCGGTGGACTGCGACGATGGTCAGCCGGGCGTGGCCATCGTGGGGCAGTTTCCGCCCAATGCTTTCGGCCTGTACGACATGCTCGGCAACGTCTGGGAGTGGGTCGAGGACTGCTACCTCGTGCCTTACCCCGAGGACTCTCCGCGCGACGGCAGTCCGGTGCAGGTCGAGGGCCCCTGTGATCGCCGCAGTGTCCGGGGTGGCAGCTGGATCACGCGCATGTTCCGTCATCGGCTGAGTTGGCGAGGCCGCGATCCGGAGCCCACGCTGTTTTCGTTCTTCGGCTTTCGCGTGGCGCGCGACCTGGTGCCAATCGAGCCCCGCCCGTGAACCGCATCACACGGCGCAATGTCCTCAAGGGGATGGGTGCTGCGGCCTCGATGGCGGCGCTGCCCGGCATGGCGCGCGCACACGACGTGGATGTGCTGGTGATCGGTGCGGGGCTGTCCGGTCTTCATGCAGCGGGGCTGCTCGAGGAGCTTGGTGCGCGCGTCACTGTGCTCGAGGCCGCCGCGAGGGTCGGTGGCCGGCTGCTGACGCTCGATGACGTGCCCGGTGCCCCGGAGGCCGGCGGACAGACACTGGATGGCATGTACGCCCGCGCGCTGGACATGTGCAGGCGCGTCGGACTCAAGGTCTACGAGCGCGACTTTCCCTATCGCGGCCAGACCCTGCACATCGGTGGCACGCTGCTCGACGGCGCCGCGTGGGCGACGGCGGATGCCAACCAGCTGGTGGGTGAGGAGCGCACCGTGCTGCCGCATCAGCTCTACGGCTGGTACCTGCGCGCCCACAATCCGCTCGAGGAATTGCTCGAATGGCGCGACGCACCCTCGATGCGCCTGGATGATCGCTCCGTCGCCACGGAGCTGCGCGAGCACGGCGCCTCGGCCGAGGCGATGCGGCTCATGGACATTCACTTCGATGGTGGCGGCATGGACAACATGTCAGCCCTGTTCGCCTACCGCAAGCAGCTGGTCGCAGACTTCGGTGCCGGCAGCATGCTGCGCATCGATGGTGGCAGCCAGCGCCTGCCCGAGCGGATGGCCGAGCGCCTAGCTGGCGATCTGCTGTTCGGTCATGCCGTGCAGGCCATTGCCCAGGATGAGGCGGGCG
>JBGTIC010000391.1:0-1900 GCA_041745895.1 Gammaproteobacteria bacterium | reverse complement strand
CCGAGCGCAGCGGCACCGGCGCCCCGGTGGTCCTGTTGCATGGGGGTGGACAGACCCGTCACGCCTGGGGCGCAACCGCCGCACGCATGGCAGCTGCCGGCTGGCAGGCCTTTGCGATCGATCAGCGTGGTCACGGCGACAGCGACTGGGCGCCGCCCGAGCAGGACTACCGCCTGGAGTGGTATGGCGAGGATCTCGCAGCGCTGCTCGGCAGCCTTGATGAGCCAGCTGTGCTGGTCGGCGCATCGCTTGGCGGGCTTGCTGCACTGATGGTCGCAGGCGAGCTTGCGCCCGCACGCTGCCGCGCGCTGGTCATGGTGGATATCGCCGTGCGCCCGGAGCCGCTGGGTGTGGACCGCGTGCTGGCTTTCATGGCTGCCCACAATGAGGGCTTCGCCAGCATTGCTCACGCCGCCAAGGCGGTGGCCGCCTACCTGCCGCACCGCCCGGGGCGTGCCCAGAGCAGTGGTCTTGCGCGCAATCTGCGCCTGCGCGAGGACGGCCGGTACTATTGGCATTGGGATCCGAGGTTTCTGGATGCCGCGCGGGCACAGCCGCCAGAAATGTGGGAAGCGAGACTGCGTGGCGCGGCGGCGCAGCTGACGCAACCCACGTTGCTGGTGCGTGGTGGCATGAGCGATGTGTTGAGCGAAGCGGGCGTGGAGGATTTTCTTCAGCTGGTTCCGCATGCGCAGTTCGCTTCTGTCGGTGATGCCGCACACATGGTGGCAGGCGATCGCAATGATGCGTTCACCACCGAGGTGCTGACATTTCTCGGCAGCCTGGCGCCGCAGACAGAAAACGCCTGATGAGGGAGTGCTGCGCATGACCCAAGCGGATCGCCAGTCACAGTTCAGCGGCGTCAAAGCAGTCCAGGACGCGCATCGTTTCGACGAGACAAAGCTCGAAGCCTATCTTGCCGCGCAGCTGCCGGGTTTTCGCGGTCCGTTGAGCGTCGAGCAGTTCAAGGGCGGGCAGTCCAATCCCACTTACCGCCTGCGCTCACCCAGCGGCGCCTGGGTGTTGCGCCGCAAGCCGCCCGGCAAGCTTCTGCCATCGGCACACGCCGTGGATCGCGAGTACCGCGTAATCAGGGCGCTGGGGGAGTGCGGATTTCCGGTGCCGGCCACGGTGCTGCTGTGCGAGGACGACGCCGTGGTGGGCACGATGTTCTACATCATGGAATATGTGCCCGGGCGGATCACATGGGAGGCGACGATGCCGGACAGTGAACCGGCAGAACGGCGCGAGATCTATGCCCGGGCCAATGCCACGCTTGCACAGCTGCACAGTGTGGATTACGAAAAGATCGGTCTGGGCGACTTCGGCAAGCCGGGCAACTACTTCGCCCGCCAGATCGGTCGCTGGTCACGCCAGTACCAGGCCTCCGAGACGCAAGCCATCGCCGAGATGGATCGCCTTATCGACTGGCTGCCCGGCAATATTCCTGACGATGACGCCACCAGTATCGTGCATGGGGACTATCGGCTGGATAACCTCATCCTGCATCCCAAACGGCCGGAAGTGCTTGCCGTGCTCGACTGGGAGCTTTCCACGCTGGGTCATCCGCTGGGGGATTTCACCTACCACCTGATGCAGTGGCGGCTGCCGCGGGTCGAGGGCTTCGGTATCAGCACGCTGGTGGACGTAAATCTGTCCGCGCTGGGTATTCCGACGGAAGATGATTACGTGGCGATGTATTGCGAGCACACCGGGCGCAGTGGCATCGGCAACCGCGACTTCTATTTCGCCTACAACTTTTTCCGGCTGGCGGCGATTTTGCAGGGCATCGGCGGGCGCGTGCGCGATGGCACGGCGAGCAGTGAGCACGCGCGCATCATGGCCGCGCAGGTGCAACCGCTGGCGACGCTCGCGTGGCAGTTTGCCAGAGACGCCGGCG
>JBGTIC010000390.1:0-10815 GCA_041745895.1 Gammaproteobacteria bacterium | reverse complement strand
AGCGCGGGACTTGCCACCAGGCACTGCGCGCGATCGGCCAGCCGTCGCAGCACCAGCTCGCTGTCCTCCAGCGGCGGCGGCCGCACCCGCAGCGCAAGATCGACGCCTTCGCCCACCACATCCACGCGCCGGTTGGTGGCCTCGAGGTGCAGTTCCACCTTGGGATGGTCGATGAGAAACTCGACAAGCATGTCGCCGACGCTCGCCTCCAGCAGTGTCACCGGACAGGTCAGGCGCACCACCCCGGAGGGCTCGGCGCGGCTGCGCTCGATCGCTTCGCGGGCAGCTTCGGCTTCCACGAGCATGGCCTTGCAGTGGGTGTAGAACACCTGGCCCAGTTCGGTCACGGCAAGCTGGCGGGTGGTGCGCTGAAGCAGCCGCACCCCCAAGTGATCCTCCAGCGCCGCGATGCGCCGCGAGAGCCGGGACTTCGGCACCCCCAGCGCGCGGCCGGCGGCAGCGAAGCCGCCATGGTCGACGACTTGGGCGAAGTAGACGAGATCGTTCAAATTCTGCATCGGTATTGTCCTGAAAATAGAACGATCAGTCCGAAGAAGCAGTCTAGATCAATAACTGTCCTATCTCCATACTATCGCCCATCGGCCGCCTGTGCGGCCTCCAGGGTTCAAGGAGAAGGTCATGAAGCAGATCCTCGGCACCTACAGCGCCCCGCCGCGCCACTGGGTCGGTGACGGGTTTCCGGTGCGTTCCCTGTTTTCCTATCAAAGCCACGGCGCGCATGTGAGCCCGTTCCTGTTGCTGGATCACGCTGGCCCGGCGGATTTCGCGCCGGCTGAAAAGCCGCGCGGCGTCGGCGAGCATCCCCACCGGGGATTCGAGACCGTGACGATCGTCTACCGCGGCGAGGTCGAACATCTGGACTCCACCGGCGCAGGCGGTCTGATCGGCCCGGGCGATGTGCAGTGGATGACCGCAGGTGCGGGAATCCTTCACCAGGAATTTCACTCCCAGGCCTTTACCCGCCGCGGCGGACAACTCGAGATGGTGCAGCTGTGGGTCAACCTGCCGGCGCAGGCCAAGATGACGGCACCCGGTTATCAGACCCTGCTCGACGCCGCCATACCGGCGGTGTCGTTGCCGGAGAATGCCGGCAAGCTGCGCGTCATCGCCGGTGCGTACTCCGGCGCGCGAGGGCCGGCGACTACGCGCACGCCGATGCAGGTCTGGGACCTGCGTCTGGCGCAAGGTCACCACACCCGCCTGCCGCTGACCCAGGGCTGGAACTCGTTGCTCGTCGTGCTGCATGGCACGGTGATGGTCAATGGCAGCGATATCGTCCGCGAAGGGCAGTTCGTGCAGCTGGATCGCGACGGTGAAGATGCAACACTCGAAGCCAACACCGATGCGACGATCCTGGTGCTGGCCGGCGAACCGATCGATGAGCCTGTGGTGGGCTACGGTCCGTTCGTCATGAACACCCAGGCCGAGATCCGCCAGGCCATCGAGGACTTCCAGGGCGGGCGCTTCGGTCAGCTGGCCAGCTGACTTTCGCCCGGCGACTGCTCACGCCGATTCGATGACGGACACTGTCTTTTTTTTTCGCGAATACAGGATGCATTCATGAGCACATCACCCCGACTGCTCGCCTTTTCCGGCAGCCTGCGCAAGGACTCACTCAATCGCAAGTTGATCCGCACGCTCGCCGAGGGCGCGCGTGATGCAGGCGCCGAGGTCACGTTGCTCGAACTGGGTGAATATGCGTTACCGATTTACGATGGCGACATCGAGGCGGCCGGCATGCCCGATGCGGTACGCGCCCTGCAGTCGATCATGGCTGATCACGATGGCCTGCTCATTGCCACGCCCGAGTACAACGGTGACTATCCCGCGCTCATCAAGAACACGCTGGACTGGATCTCGCGACCGCTGCCCGACGGTACTGCTGGCACCCGTTTGCTGGCCGGCAAGGTCGTGGGCCTGTGCTCTGCGTCTCCCGGCGCACTGGGTGGCCTGCGCTCTCTGATTTCGCTGCGGGACGCGTTGGCCAAGCTGGGCATGTGGGTCGCCCCCTCACAGGTTGCCGTCGGCCGTGCGAACGAGGCTTTCGATGACGCGGGGCGACTCACCGATGCGCGGCAACGCAGCGCCGTGCAGCGTGTCGGTGCCGAAGTGGTCCACGCCACCCGCGCCCTGCGTGGCGCAACAAGCACCTGACAAGGGAGCGACTTCGATGAGCACCACCCAGGCCCATCCGGACACTGCGCTGGACCGCGACTGCCCCGTCATCGACGGGCGCCGGCAGATCCAGCGCCTCGCGGCGCGCATCTCGGACGTTGGCGGTATTCCCGTGGCGCGGCTGCTGCCGCAGCGCGATCGTCGCCTGATCGGCGCCTGGTGTTTTCTCGACCACGCGGGTCCCGCACGCTTCGCGCCCGGCGAGCCGGGCCTGCATGTCGGTCCGCATCCGCACACCAGTCTGCAGACCTTTACCTGGATGATCGCAGGCACGGTGATGCATCGCGACAGCCTCGGCTATGAACAGATCATCCGACCTGGCCAGGTCAATTTGATGACTGCCGGGTACGGCATCAGTCACACCGAGGATTCGCCCGAGGGCGAGCGCGATCTGCATGCCGCGCAACTGTGGATCGCCCTGCCCCACGCATATCGCGATGTGCCACCGCGTTTTGACCACTACCCAGAACTGCCGAGGTTCCGCCTTGGCGGACTCGACGCCACGCTGCTGATCGGCCGCTACGCCGATCACGAGGCGCCCACGCTGAGCTACTCGCTGCTGCTGGGGATGGATCTGGTCTGGTCGAGCGCTGCTGCACAGAGGGTGACGCTCGACCCGGCGTTCGAGTACGGGATCCTGCCGCTCGAAGGTGCGCTGCGGATCGATGGCGAGCGCATCGAGACTGACGAGCTCGCGTACCTGGGCATCTCGCGTGCTGAGACAGAAATCGAAACGCTTGGTACCGGGCGCGCGCTGCTCATCGGCGGCGCACCGCTGGAGGAGGAAATCACCATCTGGTGGAACTTCGTCGGCCACAGCCGTACCGCGATCGAGCAGGCTCAACGCGACTGGAATGCGCGAGACGCACGTTTCGGCGATGTCACCAACGCGCAGGGTCGACGCCTCGAGCCGCCGCCGATTCCGTGGGCGCGCGGAGACCACCCGTAACCCTGAGCAACCCCGCCCGGCGTGCGCATTCGACGCCAGTTTGGTGCAGAAGCGAACAGACCTTCATCGGCGCCTGCGCGACCATCGATATTGGTCATTTTCTGCGGAGGCTGCCGTGGCGCCACCATCACGCGCACTCGTGCTCAACAGGCTCATCGACGAGCTGCCCCGCGAGGAATGTCATCGCCTGCTGGAACAATGCACGCCGGTGACGTATCGCGGCGGCGACGTGTTGTGTGAGTCTGGCCAACCGTTGGAGCACGTGCATTTCCCGATGACTGCCTTGATTTCCCTGGCCAAGACAGTACCGGGAAAACCTCCGATAGAGATGGGCATGATCGGTCGCGAAGGCATGCTGGGCGCCACGCTGGCACTCGGCATTGACAGCAACCCTCTGCAGGCGGTCGTGCACGGCGCCGGTACGGGGTTGCGAATTTCGACCACGCGCTTTCAGGCACAACTGCGAACCAGTCCCGCGTTGCAACGCATGCTCGAGCTCTACCTGTATGTGCTTGTCGAACAGCTTGCGCAGACTGCAGTCTGCAGCTCTTTTCACGGGATGCCGGCGCGGCTGGCGAAATGGTTGCTGATGACCGTCGACCGCGCCCCCGGAGAGCAGCTCGAGGTTGCGCAGGCTGCATTGCCTGAGATTCTCGGCGTACGACGGGCGGCGGTGAACGTCGCAGCCAGCGAGCTTCAGCAACGTGGGCTGATCGACTGCACCAGGCGGCGCATAAGGGTGATCTCGCGAGCTGGTCTGGAAAATGCAGCGTGTGAGTGCTATGCCGCAGGCGTGAATGCGTACCGCCGTCGACTGCCACCGCGCGCTTGCGCCTGAGACACGCGGCCAGCGGGCAGCGCACAGCTTGCGTAACGCCACTCGGTGCGAGAGCGCACCGACAGGTTGTGTACGGGCGGACGAAAATGTGTCATGCGTCCGCTGATGATCGAAAGGTAAGCCTGGTGTCCCCGCAGCCCGCCCAGTCTCAGCTCACACACCTGCCACCTCAGGAGTGCTACGACGAGGTGCACGGCGAGCTTTCGATGACCTCTGCCGACCCTGTGACTGCGCTTGACGACCGGACGCCCAGCCAGCGCTCGAGGCCTCGTACGGCCTATCGTTGCAAGGCCTGCAAGGGGCCGGTCTATCGCATCCCTCGACGCTTTGTCGACAGGCTGATAAACATCGTCGTGCGCGTCCGTCGCTTCCGTTGTGCCGATCTCGGCTGCCGGTGGGAGGGCCGACTGAACAGAGCGCAGCCACGCCAGTCGACATCCAGAGCCGCGCAGTCGAAGCGCACATCCGTATAGGCACTGCCTCTGTGCAGACGAAGCTGCGCTGACGCCCTGAGTGGTCCAGCAGACAGACCCGTCCCGCATTCTGGCCCACGGTGGAATGACGGGCACAAACCCGATGCGCGAATCGTGATCCTGCGTGTTTGATGAAAGCACCCGGGCACTTTCCCCTTATCGTCTCACTTGAGGAACCATCATGAAAAATTTGAAACTTGGCGGACTCGCACTTGCAGTCACTCTGGCACTGGGCTCTGGCGCGGTGGCTCAAACCACCTCCGCAGGCGACAGCCGCAGTGCGCAGGACAGAATCGAAGCAGACTACGCGGAAGCCGTGAGGCGCTGTGACGAACAGTCGGGCGCTGCAAAGAGCGCCTGTCTTGACACCGCGCGAAGCGCACAGACTGCTGCCAGGTCGAACGCGGATACACAGACCCGCGGCGCAGACCAGCGCGCAGGCTCCACAACCGGTCAACCCGCGGGCACGGCCGCCCGTCAATCGTCTTCGGAGGCCGATCGGGCCACCACCACTTCGGCAGGCAGCTCCAGGACCCCGGCCGCGGGCAGCCAGTCCACCGACCGCGCGAGCGGCGATGCGCATACGTTGCTGTTTGACTTTGGCAGCGCCGAACTCCGACCGGAGGGCCGGGCAGCACTGGACCGCTTCATCGCCGAAATACAGGGCGCCCAGGGCGATCGGATCGAGGTTACCGGCCACACGGATCGGATCGGCTCCGATGACGTCAACCAGGCGCTCTCGGAGCGCCGCGCCGAGGCTGTGCAGGCCTATCTGCGCAGCGAGGGCATCGAGGCCAGTCGGGTGAACATCACTGGCAGGGGCTCAGAACAGCCTGAAACAGCTGCTCGGGACTGCGAGGGCGAGCGCAGCACCGCCGTCATCACCTGCCTGCAGCCGGATCGTCGTGTGACGCTGGCCTCCGCCGGCACGCGTAGCAATTGACGAGAAGTGTGCGCTAGCGAACAGAGGAACCCCCGGCTGGCGTAGAGAATAACTCTGCGCCACCAATCACCTCCCCAACCCTGATGGGTGACGCAGCACTGACCCCTGAGCGGCAACGCTCAGGGGTTTTTTTTGCTCTACTCGCCAGGGCCGTAGGCGCGCAGTCGGTCGGTTTCCTGTCGCACGACGTGATAGCACTCGCAGGTGAGCTTCTCCAGCGCGGGCCGATCCAGCACCACGATCAAGCCGCGTCGATACCGGATCACGCCGAGCCGCTGCAGCTTGCCCGCCGCTTCAGTGACCCCTTCCCGGCGAACGCCGAGCATGTTCGAGATGAGTTCCTGGGTCATGGTAAGGCGATTGGTCGGCAGCCGATCAAGCGAAAGCAGCAACCAGCGACACAATTGCTGATCGATGGAATGATGCCGATTACACACCGCCGTCTGGGCCATCTGCGTAATCAGCGTCTGGGTGTATCTGAGCATCAGGACGCGAACGTCGGCGTGGCCAATGAAGTCGCGCCGCAGATCACCGGCGCTCATACGAAACGCCCATCCGCCGCTCTGGACTACGGATCGGCTCGGGGTGCTATGACCACCAAGCAGTACCGCGACACCGACGAGACCCTCTCTGCCGACCACGGATATTTCTGCCGAAGCGCCATCTTCCATCACATAGAGCAAAGAGACGATGGAGTCGGTAGGAAAGTAGACTTGCGCGATCTCCTGCCCACCCTCATAGATCAACGAACCCAGCGGTATCTCCACAGTCTTGAGCAGTGGAAAAATGCGTTCTCTGGCCTGTGGGTTCAGGGATGCCAGCAGATAGTTATCGGTAGGCTGTGGTTGAGGCCTTTTCCGAGAAGCTCTGCGGCCGCGCAGTACCCTGCCTGCGGAAGGTGGATTCGGCAACATGGAGAACTCCAGTTGGAACCGGCGCAAACTATACCATTTAACATAGGTCCAAGTGTAGTAACATGCCAAAATCAAGCACTTAACGATATCAGGAATCACGATGTCCGATCCCACTGAACGGCCTCCCGGCCCCAGAAACATACGCCGCGACGCTGAAACTCTTCTGCGAGAGGGGACCGCGACTTCGGCCAACGGCGGGGTCTTGAGTCCCGACGCGCTAAGCCTGCTCTATAAGCTCGCAAGTGATCCGACGAGCGCCGGTGATGCGCTGAAGCTGCTGCACGAACTGCAGGTACATCAGGTGGAGCTCGACCTGCAACACGGACAGATTGAAGCCAACGAGCAACAGTTGGGTGGGCAGCTCGCACGCTACAAGGCGCTCTATGAGTTCGCACCGATCGCCTATCTGGTCCTCACGCTCGATGGTGGTATCGTGGAGGCCAACGCCGAGGCGGCCAGCCTGCTTCAGATCGCGCGTAACGAGAGGGGTGGGCGCAGGATCTCCGATCTTGTATCGCCCGACAGTCAACTGGCACTGGCGCGACTGATGAAGCGACTCAACGGCGGTGCAGCGCGCGAGCACTGTGAAATACGGCTCGACAATGCCGACGATAGGACCGACGCGTTGCAGCTCTCGGCAAGCATTTCACCGGGTGGGGCTGCGGTACTCGCAGTACTGTCCTGTTAGGGACTTACCTAACGCACACCACGGCCAGGCGGCAGCACCGGCTGGCACCCCGCTTGCGGTAGCCAGAAAGGGCGAAACTCTCAGCATGGGTTCCTCCAGCGACTCTCGAGCGTCGACACCGCCAGACTCCGGAACCCGAATCGTCGGCATTGGCGCCTCCGCCGGTGGTCTGAATGCCCTCGAAGAGTTCCTGAGCCATGTGCCGCCCAATAGCGGCATGGCGTACCTGGTCGTACAGCATCTGGATCCTACGCAGAAGACGATCCTCAGCGGTCTGCTGCAACGGGTCACCCAGATGACCGTACGGGAAGCCGAACACGGCATGGTCGTCGAACGCGACATTGTCTACGTGATCCCGCCCGCCACGGAGATGAGCGTGACCGGTGGCGCGCTTCATCTGCGCAAACCCAATGAACCGCGGGGAATGAGGCTGCCGGTCAACGTGCTGTTTTCATCACTGGCCAGCGCGCAGGGTGAACGCGCCATCGCGGTGGTGCTTTCGGGCATGGGCACCGACGGCACCCTGGGCATGCAGGCGATTAAAGCAGTTGGCGGACTTACTGCAGCACAACAGCCGGAGTCTGCGCAGTTCGACTCGATGCCACGCAGCGCGATCTCAGCCGGGTGTGCCGACATTGTCGCCTTACCGTCCGAGTTGCCGGCGAGAATATTCGCGTGCACAGACCCACTGGCGGATTCTGGTGTCCGTCCGAAACTATCGGACGATGCGAACCTCCAGCTGGCTCCTATGGACACCATCGTGCGCCTGCTGAAGGCGCATACCCGGCACGACTTCTCGCTATACAAGGCCAGTACGCTGCTTCGACGCATTGAACGACGCATGGTGATCCACGGCCTTGCCACGCATGAGCGGTATGTGACCTTCCTTGAGCGAAATCCTCAGGAGATCGATCTGCTGTTCAAGGAACTGCTGATTGGTGTCACAGATTTTTTTCGGGATCCAGCGGCCTGGCAGCACCTCGAGGATGTAGCCCTGCCGGATCTTCTGGCGAGCCGCACCGAACAAACTCAGCTACGGGCATGGGTCGTGGGTTGCTCTACCGGGGAAGAGGCCTACTCTCTGGCCATGGTCTTCACGGAGGCTATCGAGAGGCTACCCGGAAAGTCCGGATTCAGCCTGCAGATCTTCGCTTCGGACATAAGCCCCGATGCCATCGCCAGCGCGCGGCGTGGCAGGTATCCGTTAGCCGTCAGGAAGACCATTTCCCCGGAGCGCCTGTCGCGCTTCTTCAGTATTCATGACGACTATTACCAGGTGAACAAACAGATCCGCGACATGGTCATGTTCGCGCAGCACGACGTGATCCTCGATCCACCGTTCACCCGGATTGATGTGCTGACCTGTCGCAACCTGCTCATCTACTTCGACACTGTACTGCAGCGAAGACTCCTGCCGCTGTTTCACTACAGCCTGCGCGCCGAGGGCATACTGATGCTTGGGAGCTCGGAATCCGTGGGCCGATTCACCGATCTGTTTTCACCGATTCACGAAAAGTATCGTCTGTATCGGCGCCAACATGCCGCTTTGATCGCCGGACCGACCGCCCTGCTCAGATCCTTCCCACCGCTCTCAGGCAAACGCAAGGAGCCACCCGTGACACCCACTCAACACAACCGCGATGACGCGGCCACCCTGCAGGCCGCCGCGGATGAACTGCTGCTCCAGGTGTACTCTCCAGCCGCCGTGGTGATCAATGACGATGGCGACATCGTCTACATCAGCGGCCGCACGGGCAAGTACCTGGAGCCCGCCGCCGGCAAGGCCAACTGGAATTTTCACGCCATGGTTCGAGAAGGCCTGCGCAAGCCGCTGGCCACCGCGATCAGGCAGGCGGCGACGCAGAATGATCCGGTGAAGCTGCGCGGCCCGCATGCCCTGGCGGATGCACGGTCTATTGTCGACATCACCGTCCAGGCGTTGCGCAAGCCTGCCGCTCTCAAGGGCATGACGATGGTGATCTTTCGCGATGTCGTGCCCTCCACAAACGGGTCTACTGACAGTTCGCCCAGCACCCCGACCCCGGATATGCCTGACGCTGACATCCAGGGCTATGAGGATGAAATAGTCAGGCTGCAGGAAGAGGCGCGCACCTCACGTGAGGAACTGCAGTCGAGCAACGAGGAGCTGGAAACGACCAACGAGGAACTGCAGTCGACCAACGAGGAGTTGACGACTTCCAAGGAGGAGATGCAGTCCATGAACGAGGAGTTGCAGACGATCAACAACGAGCTTCAGACCAAGCTCGACGATCTGGCAATGGCGCAGAGTGACATGACCAATGTCCTGAACAGTGTCGATATCGCAATTCTATTTCTGGATCAGCATCTCCACGTCCGGCGTTTCACTGATCGGGCGGCGAAGATCATCAACCTGCGCGAAAGCGATATCGGCCGGCCATTGAGCGATCTCACGACAAGCCTGCTGTATCCGGGCCTGTATGACGATGCAACCGAGACCCTGCGCACGCTTTTCCCCACAGAGAAACAGATCCTCGCCGATGACGAACGCTGGTTCTCTGTGCGCATCATGCCTTACCGGAAAGTGGACAATATGATCGACGGTATCGTCATCACCCTGGTCGATATCACGAAGACCAAGCAGCTGGAGTCGAGATTGCGCGAGGATGCGAAGGCCTGATCCTGACGCCCATTCACACACGCATGGATTTCACCGGCCAGACCTCTGTAACTGGAATCCACGGCGCGAGCTGCGCCATGTTCCTCGCCTGCCTGGCCGGTCTGTCGTGGAGCGCCGCGGCCGGCGCAGACTGCAGCCGCAATATCACACAGTACCGTGTCACGACCTGGCAGACCGATGACGGACTTCCCCTGGACACCGTGCACGCAACCGCGCAGACACCAGATGGATTTCTTTGGGTCGGCACCGAAAGCGGTCTGGCACGCTTCGACGGTCAGCGCTTTGTACCCGTCGGGATCGCCGCGGTGCTCGAAGAGGCACCGGAGTACATTCAGGCGCTCGTGGTCGATGGCCACGGACGCCTGCTCGCCGGCACGAGCTCGCCCGGACTGATCGGCATCACGGGCACCGCCGCGCCGGAAGTCACGCTGCTGCCCACACCGTTCGCAATCGAGTACCTCGCCGTTTCTGGTAATGGAGACGTCTGGATGGGTACCCGAGGCCAGGGCCTGTGGCGACGGACGGGTGATGCGGGCGCGCCCGAACTGATCGAGGATACGGCCGCCGATATGATCACGGCGCTTGCGCCGCGACGGGCCGGCGGGGTGTGGATAGGCTACCCGGGAGCCGGGTTACAGTGGCATGACGGGACCGGCCTGCATCGCGTTGAGCCTTCGGTGCACGCGCTGGAGAACACCTACGTCGAGGCCGTCCTCGAAACTCGGGACGGCAGCCTCTGGGTCGGCACGCGGGAAGGATTGTTTCGCCACCGCGGCGAGCACATCGAACACATCGAGACCGGCTCCAGCTACGTCTCCTCACTGCTCGAGGACGACAACGGGGCGATCTGGGCGGCGACCGCCGGAGACGGACTGCTCAGGCTGTGCGGCGACACACTTACGCGCCTTACCACAGGCGAGGGCCTTCCCCTCGATGCGCTGTGGCATGTGCACCAGGACGCCGAGGGCAGTCTCTGGATCTCGACCGGAGGCGGCGGGCTCGTGCATCTCTCGATCGGGGCGGCAAGGCCGGTCACCTTCCGCGACGGACTGCCGCGCCAGCCGGTGCTCCCGGTCATGGAGGCCCGCGACGGCAGCGTTTGGGTCGGTACGTTCGGCGGAGGTATCGCGCGCCTGCAGGGCGAGCGCGTCGAGC
>JBGTIC010000389.1:0-10474 GCA_041745895.1 Gammaproteobacteria bacterium | reverse complement strand
GCGCGTCGCGCACCGATCGCGACGTGCGGCGAGGCCGCAGGCGAGGTCGTACGGCGCGGGATCGAGTCGGCAACGTCGATGCGTACCTGGTGGGCGTTGATGCCGCCGAGCACGAATACTTCCGTGACATCTGGCTGCCCTCGCGCGGCGGCGCTGCCGGCGAAGCCGGACGTCGCGTCCTCGCCGGCGAGATTTGCGAACACGCCGAGACGCACGAAGCCATCACCGAACACATCACGGCCGCCGAGCACCTCGCCGCCAAGCAGCCATTGCTGCCAGGGCCGCATATAGCGCAGTCCGGCTTCGTGTGCGCGCCGGTACTCAGGCGCGGTGTAGTCCTCGTTGGCGAGCGTGCGATAGCGCAGTTCCAGGTCGCCGCCGGCCGCGTGACGCCATGACAGTCGCAACATATGGCTCTGCGCCCCCACGGCGTCGCCGAATACCCGGTGGTCCGCGCCCCAGTGGCCCAGGACGCGCCCGCGACGGGTGAGTCCATCGCGATAGATGCCATGGGTATACCAGGCGTTCTGCCACTCCGAGAGTTCGTAGCGCAGGTCATAACGTCCTCGCAGGCGCGGGAAATGGATGCCTGCGGAGAGTGCCGCATTGCCGAGCAGGTAGTCGCGCCCCCGCGAAGTGTCCTCGCCGGCATATTCGAAATACACCGCAAACGGCGTGCTGCCGGGAAAGATCACCCGCGTGGTCAGCGACGCGGCCTGGTTACCGAACTCATCTTCGCGAGCCAGATCGGGCCCGACATTGTCATAGCGCGAGGGTCGGAAAAAGGCCTTCAGGCCATCGATCAGCGAGTCACCACCACGCTCGCCGCCGCCGAACTGCAGCACGCGGTTGGCGCCGAGCGCCCAGCCGGGGAGCGGAACGGCTGCGACATGCAAGCCTGCGAGTCGCGGGTATCCGGAAGTGAAGCCGTCACCGAATGCGATTCGATCCGATGAGGACATGCGCGCTGCGAACAGTTCGTAGCTCAGGCCTAGGCGCGTATAGGGCGCTTGGTTGCTCAGCGTCACCGAGGGCATGGTCGCGGCCTGTGTACTGACGAGCATGGCGCTGTCGGTCAGCGGTGAGAGCCAGCGTTCGCGATAGCCGATATCCAGCTGGGTCCCCAGCGCCGAGAGGCTCAGTACAGTGCCGGTGGGCACGAACTCTCCGCGCCAGGCGACCCCGCCCAGCGTCAGCCGCGCCCGCGCATGCAGCTGAATGTGCGCGCTGGCAGCCAGTTGCCATGGGCTCTCGACGTCCAGGCCATACAGGTTCGCCAGTGGATGATCCGCACCGCCGCTCGACGCGACATCGACTCGCAGCTGCGTGACGGCCCAGGGGCGCAGATAGGGCGCCAGCGCGTCAGTCACCTGCTCGCAGAGCAACGCGTCGCGCGCGCAGGCCACCGGCAAGGCTTCGCGAATGGCCGACACGGCGATCGGACGCCGCAACACCGGTCGATCGGCCAGTATCATCAGTTGTTCAAGCTGCTCTGCCAGCCCTGGTGTGAGCTGCATCGGCAGGTAGCCGTCTGCAGCGCGCGGCTCGGCCAGTGAGGATGTTGCGCAGAGCAGCAACGCCGCCAGCAGGCCGATGCCCTGCAGCGTGCCCGTGGCTGTATCCGTCAGCGTGGTCGCAGCGCTTGGCCTCATGCTGCCTGTGTCCTGTGCAGTTCGGCCACCCTGTCGAGCAGCGCTGGCATGCCGTTGACGATGCCCAAGGTGCGAATGCGCTCCTCGAGGGCCTGCCGATGAGTGGCGGATTCCAGCAGCCGGCTGGCCTTGGAGGTCAACGCGGTGGCGTCCAATGCGCTGCCGATCTCCAGTCCGTGAGCGGCGAGTCGGCGCAGGCGCAGCGCCTGATCAGGCACCATCGCCGCGGCGACACATGCGCGCTGGCAGGCCAGCACCTGCAGCAGGGTGTCGCCACCGTTGCACACGACCAGGCGTGCATGTCGGATCAGCTCCACCGCGATCTCCATGGACAGACGTGGCAGCCGCAGCAGAGCTTCGCCGGGTACACCACTGTCCTGATCCTGTCTGGCGCCGACGAGCAATGTGGTGTGGCCCAGTGTGGCGAGTCTGCAGGCGGTGTCATCCATCGTCGCAGGGCCCCGGGCGACCCGTGGATCGCCTGTGCCCCCACCGGGAATGACGAGCACATAGCCATCACTCGTAAGCCTGTGACGCGCCAGGACATCGCTCGCCAGTGAAGAATTCTCAGGGGGCATGAGTGTATCGAAATAGCGCACTGTGAGGCCGGCGCTCAGCATCTGCCTGAAGCGCTCGAACGCCGTAATCGAGCCTGCGAGCATCTCCGGCCAGGCAATCCAGTGTTCGTCGAGCAGGCGCATCCAGTGCAGGCGAAACGCACGTCGGCGCTGGCGAAGTCGCGAGCTGATGAACACGACCCGCGCGCCTGCGGCGCGCGCTGCACGCAGCTGGGCGGTGCGTCCAGCATTGTCGAATACCACAAGGGTGGGCCGATACGCGCGGATCGTTGCCGTAACTTCGCGGGTGTGGAACGTGGGCGAAGACGGCAACAAGGTGTTGGGTAAAGGCACGCGCGTGGCGTCCGGCATCTGCCGGCTGACCAGCAGATGCACATCAGCGGTGCGCCATCGGCGCAACAGCGCAGTAGCAATTGCCACTGTGCGCAGATACTCGCCGGACCCATACGGTCCGGACACCGGGACGAACAGTATGCGCACGACAGCGGCAGCGCTCCATGGGTCGCGACATCAACGATACTTTGTAACACGTTGCGTGCGACGACACATCGGCGGGCCCTAAATTTTGCCCTGCTGTCGCGCTGTGGCGACATCACGCGCTGCGCTAGACTTGGCTCAAGTGTGTTGATGACTCGTGGCAGGGATGCGAATGGCAGAGGCCCACAGATTCGCCGCAGAACTGCTCGAGCGCAGTGCGGCGGCATATGCGGCCGAAGCGGCAGCGTCGATGGCGGCGTCGGGATCAGCCGCCGGGACCGCAGTGGATCCGGTGTGGACACGACACCTGGCACAGCGTGTGCTCGAGCTTGCCGCGGCCGTCGCCATTGGTGAGCCTGCGCTGTTCATTGCGCGGGTGGGCTGGAGTCGCAAGGTATTCAGGGCGCGAGGTCACGATGAGGCGCAACTCGTCACCAGTCTGCGGGCGCTGACGCGCGTTCTGGAGCGCCAGCTGCCGCCGGCGGCCGGCGCGATGGCTGTGGATA
The DNA here is from genome assembly GCA_041745895.1 of Gammaproteobacteria bacterium. Taxonomy (GTDB): domain Bacteria; phylum Pseudomonadota; class Gammaproteobacteria; order Steroidobacterales; family PWYM01; genus PWYM01. The sequence goes on along the minus strand of JBGTIC010000389.1, from coordinate 7,261 downwards.
CGCTTGCGCGGGCAATCCAGTCGCTTGCCGTGCCCGTCAGTGAGGCGCCGGCTGAGGGACTGGACCCGTCCCGACCCCACGATCGCCTTGCGCTGACCTATCTTCAGCTGGTGCTCGAGGGCAACGGCACCGAGGCCATCGCCCGGCTCGTGCAGGCCTCGGCGCAACTGTCGCTTGCGGCCTTGTACCTGGAGGTGCTGATGCCCGCGATGCGCGAGATAGGCACGCTGTGGCAACTGGGTGACCTGAGCGTGCCCGAGGAGCACCTGGTCTCGACCACGACGCAGCGGGCGATGGCGATTCTGTCGCATGCTGCCCCGCGCGCGGCAGCCAATGGTCGCACCGTGGTCGTTGCGGCCGTGGCGGGCAATGCCCATGACCTGAGTCTGCGGGCGGCCGCTGACCTGTTCGAGTGCGCAGGCTGGCGGGCGCTGCTGCTGGGTGCCGATGTGCCCGTCGAGGAACTGCCCACGGCGCTGACATACTTCGAAGCTGATCTGCTTGTACTCGGCGCCATGCTCACTACCCAACTGCGCGCTGTCGAGACGACGGTTCAGGCTGTGCGCGCGGGGTGCGAACGCGATGTGCGCATCCTCGTGGGCGGCAGTGCGTTCGACGAGGTCCCCGAGTTCTGGCAAAAGCTGGGCGTCGATGGTTATGCGAACACGCTTGGCGAGGTGACGCTCGCGGCCGATCGCCTGCTCGGCTCCTGAGCCGGGCGCGGTTCCGACAGGCACCCTGCAGGGATCTGCCCGCTCGACCGCGTGGTGAATGCGCACGCTGCTGCGTGCCGGCCGGTGGGTCTTCGTGCTTGCCTGGTGGCGAGCACGCAGCCTAGCATCCTGAAGCGTTCACAACGGGGAGACCATGCTCATGACCAGGCCTTCAGTGCAGCTTTCGCGCCGCCATGCCCTGCAAGGGGCGGCCGGCCTGGCCTTGGGCGGAATCGCCGGTGGCACGTCGCTGCCCGCGCTTTCCGCGGGGGCGGGAGAAGCGCCATTGCCGGACTTCGCCGACAAGCACATCAACGTGCGCACGCATGTCAAGATGGTGGGCAGCCTGGCGCGAGAGACGGTCATCTCGTTCATGCGGCTGAACATCTATGCCGATCCGGGCGAAGGCAATTTCCTGCCGATGTTCACCATGAACAACATCCTCGTGGATCACTGGGAGCCACTCGGCGAGGACGAATACCAGATGACCAAGTACGAGGCGGGCGTGTACACCGCGATGGACAGCCTCGAGCCGCTCGAGGAATTCGTCAATCCGGTGACCGGCGAGACCCTGCCGATCCATAACTTTCGACTCGGGCCCGTGCCGCGCCTGTACACGCCGGATGGCTATGTGGTCATGGGCTATGACCCCAACCCGCTGCCCATCCAGGTCATCGGTGATCGTGTATTCCTCGCCACCGAGTCGATCGAGTCTGCGCCCAGCATGATCGAGGCCAATGCCATGAACTACGTCAACTCGTTCATGACCTTCTCTGCCCCGCTGGCGGCGATCCTCGATCCCAAGGTCGCCAGTGCCCCGGTGCACATGCAACTGCAGAACAAGACTCAGTGGGCGCCGTGGATGAATATGCACGGCCGACCGGGAGGCACGGTAGCGCGCGGTTTCGGCAGCAAGGTCGCAGGGTTCGACGCCCTGCCGCCTGGCGTGCTGCAAGGGCTGCGTCGCTGGGTACCGGAGATTCTCGACACCGGCAGCTGGACGGAATTCGTGTTCGAGGACAGTGCCTTTCTGCCCGAGTGACACCGTTCCAGCCGCGCCTTGTTGTCGGGGCGTTTGGCCTGCGGTAGGCTCGCGAATCGACTTTTGCCGGAGCCGCCGCCATGCCGCGATATATCGTCCTGCTGCTCCCCCTGCTGATGCTCACCGGCTGCGCCAGTGCACCGGTTGAGCCTGTCCCGGCGCAGGCCGACGAGTCCGCCATCAACGCGCTGTACGAGACCATCGACAGCAGCGTTCAGGCCTATGAAGGTGCGCTCGAGGCCCTGCGCGGGGGCGAGGCCGAACAGGCCCGGGCTGACATGGACCTGGCGATCAGCGAGCTGGCCGAGGCCGGCAGTCAATGCGCCGAGACGCCCGGGTGTGAGCCGCAACGCTTCATGGCCGCCTATGCAAACCTGCTGACCCTGCGCAGCGACGTGCTCACCGGCGCGGCGGAGGGGTTTGTCGAGGTCGAGCAGCTGCCAGAAAGCGAATCCATGATTCTCGCCGACATCCCGGCGGCGGCGCGATCGGTCAATCTGCTCAACGGTCAGGACCTGCGTGACATCATCGCGCTCAACGGGCCGGTCAATGCCGCCCTGCACGACTGGCTGACCTGGATGCGCCCGACCCTGATCGATGCCTGGGAGAACTACCAGTACATGCGCCACCTCATGTGGCCGGCCTATGAGCAGGCGGGGCTGCCCGAAGCCCTGCTCTTCGGCATCCTGGCCAAGGAGTCCGGCGGCCGCGTGCACGCCGTCTCGCGCGCCGGCGCTGCGGGTCCCCTGCAGTTCATGCCGCATACCGGGTCGCGCTTCGGCCTGCGGCGTGACAATGGCTTCGATCAGCGCTTCGATCCCGCGCTGTCGACCCAGGCGAATGTCGCCTATCTGAACGAGCGCTTCGCGGAACTCAACAACAATCTGGAGCTGGCACTTGCCGCCTACAATGGCGGTGAGGGCCGCGTGCTGCGCCTGACGCGGCGCGCACCCCGGGCGAGCTTCTGGAGTTCCGAGATTCGCGCACAGCTGCCGCGTGAGACTCAGGACTATGTACCCTATGTGCTCGCGGCCGCCTGGCTGTTTCTGCATCCTGAAGACTACGGTGTGGAGTTCCCGCAGCTCGATGCGCAAGCCGCCAGTATTGCCATCGCATCGTCCATGACGCTGGGCGAACTCTCGGTGTGCCTCGGTCAGGCGGGCAGTCGCGCCGGCTGGTTCCGCACACTGCGAAATCTCAACCCGAGGCATGAACCCTTCGAGCGTCTTCCCGCGGGGACCGAGATCGCCATGCCGGCAGCGCTCACGCAGGTGTACGCAACGCAGTGTGTGAACGCAGAGTTTGCACAGCTCGCCGCGGTGCTGCACGAATCACGTGATGATCGGCGTCCGGCAAGCCGCATCTACACGGTACGTCACGGCGACACCCTGTCGACGATCGTCGCGCGCAATGGCTGCCCCAGCATTCAGGCGCTGGCCCGCGACAACAACATCGGCGCACCGCGCTATCTGATCCGGCCCGGTCAGCAACTCACGTTGACCGGGTGCAGCGGCTGAATCGATGGCTGGTCGCGAATGCCTGATGCGACTGCTGGCTACGCTGCCGGGCATGCTGGTGACCATCGCCGTCCTGGCACCGGTGCTCGCAGCCCAGGGCGACGAGCTGGTCGAACAGCAGATCGAGGCCCTGCTTGCACAGTACGCGGCCGCCAAGGAGGCACGCGCGTACGACCGCCTGGTTGATTTCTGGGATACCGGCGATCCCAAGCCGTTCTATCTGGCCGAGGAGATGGCCCGTCCGGCGACCGACTGGCACGCCCTGCAGGCCTACTGGGATGCCACGCGTGATGCGAGTGGCTGGATCGATGTCGATTATTCGCTGATCGAGGTCAAGCCGCTGGGGCCCGACGAGCTGCTCATCTTCCTAGATCTGCGCTGGGACATGACTTTCGAGGGGTTCGAACGCCCGATCGGCGGTTCGAATCGCACGCTGGCGGGACTTCGGCGCGTCGATGGCGAGTGGCGTTTCCATACCTGGGTGGAGGCGCCGTTGGCGGCATATTTCTACCTGCGCGAGCTCTACCAGCTCAACGTGCGCCCGCAGGTGCTCGAGGAGCAGGGGGAGCCCTCACCCTGGGAGTAGCCGCAACGACGGCGCGCACCCGTGCGCTGCCGCGCCACACCTGGGCGCAGCTGACGGCTCAGCGATCCTCGCCCTGCGGCTTCGACCACTTCGCCTGACGCCGCATCTCACCCCAACTTGCACGACGGCCGCTCAACCACTGCACCAGTCCGATCAGCCGCCACACTGCATTGAGCTGGCGATAGCCGAAATTTTCGACAATCGCCACCGCGAACAGCGCAAGCGTGCTGCGCAGACCAGGGTACATGTGGAACGACAGTTCCTCGAGCAGCAGCGCACTGGTCGAGAGCACGATGCCCAGGCCGATCGCGAGCAGCAGAAAGGCCAGCGTCGCCTGCGGGGAAATCCATCCGTTGAAAGCGGCGATCAGGACGAACAGGTAGCCTGCGACCTCCAGCAGCGGGCCGAACAGTTCGAACAGCAGATTGAAGGGATAGGCTATCCAGCCTGCGGCGCCGCCGCGCGGATGGAATGCCAGTTGGCGGTTCATGGTCAGGCTCTCCGCCAGACCGCGCTGCCAGCGGATGCGCTGTCGGGCCAGCGTGCGCAGATCCTCGGGGGCTTCGGTCCAGCAGATCGGATCGGGTACGAATGTGATGCGATAGGGGCGACGTGCTTTCGACAGCGTTCGATGAAGGCGTACGATCAGCTCCATGTCTTCGCCTACGGTGCCTTTGGCATAGCCCCCGGCGGCAATGACCACCTCCTTGCGAAACAGCCCGAAAGCACCGGAGATGATCAGCAGGGCGTTCATGGGCGACCAGCCAAGCCGGCCGAACAGAAACGCACGCAGGTACTCGATGATCTGCAGCAGGGCCAGCGGCGAGCGCGGCAAGTCCACGCGCGTGATGAAGCCGTCATTCACCTCGCAGCCGTTGGCGATACGCACGGTGCCGCCGGATGCCACGGTGCGTGGATCGTCGAGGAACGGCTGCAGCACGCGATAGAGACTGTCGGGCTGCAGCACGGAGTCGGCATCCACCCCGCAGAACAGCGGGTATCGTGCCGCGTTGATGCCAGCGTTGAGCGCGTCGGCCTTGCCGCCGTTATCCTTGTCCAGTACGCGCAGGTTGGCGAATTTCGAGGAGCGGTAAACCTGGCGGATCTTCGCGGTCTTCAGACGGTCGCGATAGGCTTCAGGAAACGGCTGCAGCGCGAATGCCTGCTTCAAAGCCGCCAGCGTGCCGTCTCGTGAACCGTCATTGATGACGATGATTTCATATTTCGGGTAGCGCAGTTGCTGCAATGCACGCACGGAGGCCACGATGGTCGCCTCCTCGTTGTAGGCCGGCGCCAGCACACTGATGGGCATCTCGTACTCGCCATAGGCCTTGGGCAGTGCATCCACGCGCCTGGCATGAAAGAAGCGTCGCAGTGCAAACAGGGCATTGAGATTGAGCAGCAGGTAGACACCGTTGAGCATCGCGAAATAGGCGATGAACACCCATTGACTCAGTACGATGAGATCCTGGCCGGTCATGTATCGGTGGCCTCGGCCAGGACGTGAGCCACGATATCCCGTGCGAAGGCATCTTCGAGCAAGGCGAGGATGTTTTTCAGCCACGGGGTACCAAGCCCCGGAATTGTCAGCAGCGCCTGGGCTGCGCGATAACGGACCCACCACTCGGCGTCCGCCAGCAGTGATGTCAACAGGGGCGCGTCTTCCACGAGGCCCAGCCGCCCGAGCACGACAGCCGCCCCCATGCGAAGGTGCCACCGCGGGTGCTGCGTCAGTTCACGGACCCGCGGCAGGTGCGCGGGGTCCTCGATGACACGCAGGCAGATCGCCGTGATGCGGTCGTCGATGGGTTGTGACAGAAGCTCGCTGAGCAGACCTGATGCGGCGGCCTGCGGCACCTCCGCGAGTACTGCGATGAGCTTCGGAATCTTTTCAGGCACTGCACCCCGAATCAGTTCGGCCAATGGCGCTGCCACCGCCTGCGAACCGGCCTCACGCAGCAGCGCGGCGATCCGCGGCGTGGACCAGTCTTCGCGATCACGCCCCACTTCCAGGACCACCGGCACGGCGCTGTCGACATCGATATTGATCAGCGCACGGGCCGCCATCATCGATACAAGGGTGTTGTCGTCGGTGACCATGAGCCGCGCCGCATCCCAGGCATCGCGATCCCGCAGGTGACCGAGCGTGACCAGCGCCAGCACCTTCTCTGAGGTGCCACGAAGTCTGAGTCGGCGCCGGGCAATGTGTGCAAGGCCCAGCGCCTTGCCCACCCGTATGAGATTGTCTGCTGCCTGGCCGCGCACACAGTCGAAGAGTACGTTCCATTCGAGCAGGACATCCGCGTGCCTGCGGCGCGAAAATCTCGGCAGGGTTGCCAGCACGTCCTGCAATGCCAGGCCACTTTCGGCCAGAGCAGCGCGCACCAGGATCGGTCGCCAGCGCCGGATACAGCGCGCGTGGCGTCGCTCGCGCCACAGCAGTCTCAGACGCAGCAACAGCACCCACAACAGCAGCAGTAGCGCCGCGATGGCTGATATCGCGCAGATCAGGACTGCGATGCGCAGTACCGGATCAGAACTGGTGACGAAGTCCGACACTCAGCCCCCTGCGTGTATACGACCCGGCCTGGCGTTGCCACGTGATGTCCCAGCTCAGAGCCCATGCCGGGTTGATCTGGTAACGTCCCAGAAGCACGGCGCTTCGCACCCCGCTGGAAATGAACAGTCCATCGCCAAGACTCTCGGTCTCCCGGCCTGCCGCCACCAGCAGTCCCGCGCGGTGCCCACCGGCGAAGTAGCGGTCGATGCGCAGTTGCTGGCTCCAGGTGGTGTCGGCATCGCCGAGCCGCCCGGCCGATACACTCCATGCGCCGTACCAGTCAGCCGTGTAGCGTTCGAGGCCGAGGGTATAGAGGCGCAGCGTGGCGGTCGCGTAACCCGCCTGGCGCACGCTTGCGCTTGCGGCCATGTTGCCACCAAGCTCGCGGCGCGCGCCGACCTGCAGCGACCGGCGCGGCAAAACGTCGGCCGATGGCGCGAGACTGCCTTGCAGGTTTGCCGACCATTGCTGGCCCAGTGGCAGTGTGAGCCCGGCCAACAGCTCGGTGTCGGTCAAGCCAAAGCGCTCCCAGCGCGACAGTCGCGCACGCACGCCTCGGTCTTCCCCCAACGCGTGGCTAAGTTCTGCATAGCGCACGCGCCAGTCGTCGCGCCCGGCGCCCAGCTCGTACCATCCGGCGCCTGCTTCGGCCTCGGTGCCCTGCAATCTGGCAGCCGGCGGCCAGTCGTGCCATGCAATCTGCGGAAACTGCTCGCGCGCCGCTTCAATGAACTGTCGATGCTGCGCCCGCTGTTGGGCACCCGCGGCGATGAGCGCACGCTCCTCGAGCTGCCACACGGCCAGATAATCCGGCGCCAGCTGGCGCGCACGCGCCAGCGGTCG
>JBGTIC010000388.1:0-6490 GCA_041745895.1 Gammaproteobacteria bacterium | reverse complement strand
CAGCAGCACCGGCATGCCCAGATACCAGGCGGGCACCGCATGCCCGTTGGCGCCGGGCGAGGGCGGCGGGTCAGGTTGCGCGTGTGCTATCGAAGCGACGAGGAGGAGGGTGAGGGCGACAAGAAAATTCCTGGACATGGTGGTCTCCGTTGCCTGGCCAGTTGCTGAGTGATGTGAATACGGGCGTCCCTCAGCGTTGGCGTGACCGTATTCAGCGTTGACTGTGGGAGTTCTCTTTTTTTGCGAACAGCGCCAGCGTGGCGGTTTCGTGTTCGTCCAGCAGTGCGAGCGCCGTGGCGAGGTCATGCTTCAGCAGCGCCTCGTGCATGAGTTCGAAATGCGCCAGGTAAGCGTCCCAGTCGGTGATGCGCTGAGAGGCCGAGAGCTGCCTGTGAAACAGATCGGCATGCAGCTTGTCACTCAGGTAATCGAGATAGCGGTTGTCCGCGGCCTTCCTGATGATGGCGGCGTAGTGCAGCGTGGCGGCCTCGAAGGGTTCGGTGGCACGCATGTTCGCCAGGTGCCGCATGGCTTGCATGGCCTGCTCGAGTTGCTCGCGGAAGGCAGTCTCCTGCAGGCGGGGGTGCGCCAGCTTGATCGTGGTTCGCATGATTCCGGCGAGCACCGGCATCAGGTCCTCGAGGTCCGCCTGCGCCAGGCGTCTCACTCGAGCCCCGCGTTGCGGGATCAGTTCGACGACCCGATCGCCGGCCAGTATGCGCAGCGCTTCACGCACCGGCGTGCGCTTGGTGTGGAATTCCGCGGCAAGGTCAGCCTCGACGAGTCGCTGCCCCGGCGCATAGCGGCCGCTGGCAATGCCCTGCTTGATGGCCTCCACAATCTGGTCACACGTCATCGGCGGCATCACCCCCTAACTTCCAGGAATCCCTTCACGACGGATAGTCATAACAATGTCGACGATTTTGTCGATATTATCACAAGCGACCCAACAAGCACCTATCCGTGCGCCGGCGCACTCCGGCGCGGGCGCAGCAGCATTTCCGGGGGGAACGATGATGCAAAGCAAGCGAGGAGTCCGCAGTACCCGAGTCGCACCGGCTGTGTTGGGCGTCGCCGCACTGGCAGCCACAGCACCGGTGGAACTGCGCGCAGAGCTCGAAGAGATCGTGGTCACAGCGCAGCGGCGAGCGCAGACGCTGGACAGGGTGCCACTGTCGGTGTCGGCAATCACCAGCGACGACATCGAACTGCGCGGCATCCGCGACTTCGCAAGCTATCTTGCGGCGATTCCGGGTGCCTCGATGCAGGACACCTCGGCGGTCGGCGGAGAGATCAAGTTTCGCGGCATCGGTCCCGGCCAGAACGCACAGATGTCCCCCACGACTGCGATCTATCTGGGCGAAGTTCCGGTGATCCATACCGGACGCAACGTCAATGCCAGCTACAACTTCTGGCTCGTGGACCTCGATCGCATCGAGGTGCTGCGCGGACCCCAGGGTCAGCTCTTTGGCTCCAACTCACTGAGCGGCGCCATTCGCAATATTCCGGTCCGAGCGCAGCTGGATGGATTCGACGCGGCCGTAAACATCACGGGATCGGGAACCTCCGGTGGTGCCGAAAACTGGGATGGCGATGTCGCGCTGAACATGCCGTTGATCGAAGATCAGCTGGCGCTGCGGTTGATCGCCTACGCTGCGCACGATGGCGGCTGGTATGACAACAAGTTTGCCGGGACCGACCCCCTTGGCACGCTCCCCGTCACCACCACGCCACCGGCACCGCCGCCGTTTTCCCTGTTTCCCCTGGTGGCGCAGCTCGAACCGGCCGCTCTGGACTACGCAACGCCGCCGCCCCGACGCGCTCGCAACACCAACGCCACGGATATCCGCGGCGCCCGAATAATGCTGCGCTGGGAACCCGGGACACGCACGCGCGCCGACTTGATGGCGGTGTTTGAAGACCGCGACACCAAGGGCGCGGCGTTCGCGGAGTATGCAAATCCGCTGACGTTCGCGTTCCTGCCCTTTGCGACGCCGCCGGACATCGATCTGCGGCGCCATGAGCACTTCCAGACGTCCACTGAAGGTCAGAGCGACAAGATTTCACTGTTCAATCTGGTGCTCGAGTACGATTTCGACGCCGCCACACTGACGTCCTCCACCTCGTACTGGGATCGCACCGAGGAGCTCGCGCTCTCGCTGGGTGTCACCTCGTTTCTGATCAACGGGATTCCGAACACCATACCGCTCGTATCCTATCGGACCGACAATCCGCAAGTGATCACCCAGGAGCTGCGGCTGACCTCGACCCACGAGGGACGCATCGACTGGCTGGCTGGTGTGTTCTGGCAGGAGATCGACCAGAGACACCGGGTGTTCGGCCAGGATCTGACCGGACTGGACCTGCGCTACTGGCGAGACGTCGCCGCGGCGACCGTGTTCCCGCCACAGTTCGCGCCGCCCATGCCGACAACCACGACTCTGGCGGACAACCAGGCCAGGTATCGCGACGAGCAGTTCGCCGTGTTCGGGCAGCTCGGCTACCGCGTCACCGAGACCGTGCACGCGGCGTTCAGCTTCCGCTGGTTCGATCTTGACCAGTCGTTCCGCTCGACGAGTCTTGGTTTTCAGTTCGGCCTGGCCCAGGGCGAACAATCAGGTGTGAACAGTGAGCAGGTGTTCACGCCTCGCTTCGAGCTGAGCTGGACGCCCACGGATGATCATTTCTATTACGCCAGTGCTGCAGAGGGGTTCCGCACGGGCATCATCAACCGGGACGTCCCGCCCCTGGATTGTGGCTCGGCGCTGGTCGGTGCCGGCTTTCCCGACGGCCTCCCGCCGACCACGCCCGATACGGTCTGGAGCTACGAGCTGGGGACGCGGCTTGCGTTGCTCGATCGCCGACTGCGACTCAACGCGACTGCGTTCTACGTGGACTGGTCCGATCTGCAGATGAATTTTCCGCTGAGCGCATTCGGTCCGCCGGGCGGTGCCTGCGCCTACGACGCGGTGGCGAATGTCGGCGATGCCAGATCCAGCGGAATCGAGGTCGAGGCGACTGCGCTGCTCGGCGAGCGCCTGCGACTCGATCTGGCCTTCGGCTATACAGATGCACAATTCACCTCCGATGTGCCGCAACTCAACGTGCTCGACGGCGCCAAGATACCCTTCACCCCGGAGACCACCTTCTATGCAGCGCTTCTCTATGACCTGCAGGTCGGTGGCCGGCCCGGCTTCGCCCGTATTGAATGGCAGTACGTCGGTGACAAGGAACCCCTGGGGCTGGACTTCCCTACGTTCCAGTACCCTGCCGGCGTGCCGTTCCGGATCGGCGATCACCATGTCGTGAACCTGCGGGCAGGTCTCGATCTGACCGAAAGTCTGCGTGCCGAGATTTTTGCGAACAACGTGTTCGATGAGTTCGGCGTGACCAACGCCAGCACCACCGGCGGTCTCGGCTACCCGTTCGTCACGACGATTCGCCCGCGCACGCTGGGCGCGACGCTGCGCTGGCGCTTCTGAGTCTCCGTGACAGGGATGATACGGATGTTGGCGATCCTGTACGGCTCGGCGAACCGCCCGGCGTGGTACCGCATGACCTGGTGGTTGCCTGTGGCGCTCATTGTTGTGTGCCTGGCCGTCTCATCCTGCGCGCGTGAGCAGGGTCAGGTGACGCGATTGCCGCCCCCCGACCATGTCGTGCCTGGGTTCCACAATGGTATTCCCGTTGTCATGCGCTCGTTCGAGATTCGGCCGGGCGCGCCCATCATGGTCGAGAGCGAAATCCCGGACACGATGTATCGCCAGGTGATGGCCTACATCGTGGGCATCGCCGATCCGGTCATCGGCGCTTCGCCGCACATCGACATCACATTGCCAAACGGCGCCGTCGTCGTCATGCCGGCGCATCAGGCCGTGCTGCCATGCCTGGACACTCCAGACGACCCTTCGCTCGGGATCGCCTACTCGGTCATCCCCGGACCGGCAGCCACGGCCCACAATCTGCGGACTGACGCGATGCCCGAGCGCAGCGTCATCGGTGCCGCGCTGGCATCGGCAATCCTCATAGGACCTTCGTGGGTACCGCTCACGGGTCATGTGCCCATCGAGTACGGTCTGCACAAGCAGATACTGCAACTGCGTTTCTTCGGCGTGAGTCCCGTCGGCTGGGCCACACCGGACTGGAGTGAGGGGTATCCCTACATGCCCGAGATGGTCCGGGCATGCGACTACTTCGATCGTCCGCCGCCACAGTTCCTCGCACCGCAGGATCCACAGTGGATCGTTCCGGCACATTGATGAGCCGCGGCGGGACACACGGCCGGGCTGCGTCCAGGTTCCCACGGAGAGTACGATGATGCGTTCGGTCAATGGCAGGACCTTTACGATACGGATGACAGCTGTGTTGTGGCTGTTGAGTTTCGCTGCGCCGGGTTTCGCGGCAGATGTATCGGTGTGTGCGAGTTGTCATGGCCAGAGGGGTATCAGCGAGGATCCGTTGACGCCCAATCTCGCCGGTCAGAAGTCCGGTTACCTGCGCAGCGAGTTGATCGCCTACCGCGACGGCAGACGGTCGGATGCACAGATGACCGCGGCCGCGCAGGATCTGACCGACGAGCAGATCGACTTCTACGTCGACCATTTCAGCGCTGCGCCGCGGCCCAGGGCTGCATCGCACGCAGCTACCCTCAATCCCCGCACACCTCCGCTGGTGTTCTGCGTGCGTTGTCACGGCACCGACGGCATCAGCCCGAACCACATCTGGCCCAATCTGGCGGGTCAGCACGTGGCATACATGGAAAGGCAGATCGCGGCCTACGCTGGCAATGAACGCAACGATCCGATGATGGCAATGTGGGGTGGCAGGGCGGCTGCCGACGAGATGCGGGAGATTCTTGAGTATTTCAGCGCGCAGGGCGCGCATTTCTAGTCCTGTTCTGCAGCCTGGCGTCCGCGGCCTTCATCCACCCGGCGACTGATGATCAGGGCAATCGCGAATAACGCGATACAGAACAGCACGGCCGTGTGCAGTCCCAGCATGGCCTGCAGAACGCCGATGGCCAGCAGGCCGGTAACTCCGGCCAGCTTCATCGACTGACCCCAGAAGCCGAAGAACTCTGCCGCCCTGGGCAGCGGCGAGAACAGACTCACCAGCGTACGCGTCGCGGACTGGCAGGATCCCAGGCTCAGCCCCGCGACACTGCCCACGACGAGGAACACGTACTGGGCGTGAAGCGTGATGCCGAAGGCTGAGTCCAGCAGTGCGGCCATTGCCGGGGTGAGGTAGATCAGCGCAATCGCGACCATCCACATCACCAGGGTGATCTGGTAGGTGCGCTTGGCGCCCAGGCGATCCTGGATGTAGCCGAATCCCAGTGCACCCACCGCGGCGGTGATCTGCACGATGATGAACATCAGCGTGCGGACATTCTCATCCCAGCCGATCACCTGTGCGCCGTAGATGAAGGCGTAGGTGATGATGATATAGATGCCGTTCATGGCGAAGAAAATCGACACCAGCAGTACCGCAAGATCGCGGTAGGCGCGCAGCGCGCGCAGCGTCGTGCCCACGCGCGAAATGCCCAGCGACAGATAACCCATGCCCGGTGGCAATGCGCGCGCCTGTCCGCGTTCGCGCACCCACAGAAAGGTCGGAATCGCCGCCACCAGGAAAAACGCCGCAGCCCAGGGGCCGACCCAGCGAATGCGATCGAAATTCTCGGCGCTGACCTCGCCAAGCACCAGCAGCACGAACACCGCCGAGACCATGCCGCCGATATAGCCCAGTGCCCATCCAAAGCCCGAAATCTTGCCCATGTCACTTGGCGGGCCCAGATCGGGCAGGAAGCTTGCGATGAAGGCCTCGCCGATCGAGTAGCCGAAGTTCGAGATGATGAGCAGCAGCACACCCAGCAGCGCATATCCTGGTGCGACGAAGTACAACGCCGCCGTGGCGACCACGGTCAGCACATAGCTTGCGAACAGGAAGCGCTTCTTGCTGGCGGTGTAGTCCATGATCGCACCGGCCACGGGCGAACAGATCACCACCAGCAGATAGCTGGTGGACAGCGCCAGGCTCCACAGGAAATTGCCGAGTCGGTAGTCACCTTCATTACCGACGATCACGCGCGTGAACAGATCGCCGAACACGACGGTGATGATCAGCAGCGTGTAGGCCTGGTTGGCGAAGTCGAACATCGCCCAGCCGAAGATCTCGCGCTTGGGGGCGCGCGTGCGCGGAATCAGCGACATGGTATCGGCGTCACGAGCGGTACAGTCCAGACCTGCGCATGGGGCTGTGATTCTGGCCTATCGGCCGGCAGGTCTCCAGCGCCGCGGCCGGAAGCGTCGCACCTGTTCCACGAAGCTGCGGATCTGACCCGGATCGCAGCCCGGTTCGTATCTCAGCCGCTGGTACTTGCGTGCCAGGCGTGTCGCCTCGCCGGCCAGCTCGGGGCGCTCGCGTCCGACGCGCGTGGCGAATGTCACCGGGGTTTCGCCCACGCGCTGGTGTAGCCCCAGGCGCGCCA
>JBGTIC010000387.1:0-2718 GCA_041745895.1 Gammaproteobacteria bacterium | reverse complement strand
CGGACCGAAGGGAGCCATTCCGCCAAAGACCTCCCGCAGGCAACGCCGGACACGCCACATCAGCACTTGCAGGCCGGGTCGGTGAAACGGCGCACCGCGTCGGCGAGTTCCAGGTAATAGGCATTGAAGGCCGGCACCTGAATTTCGGGGTATTCCCACAAAGTGGCGTTGGGGATGAAGGCCTTGGCATCGACCGTCGGCTGGTAGAGGCTCTCGCCTTCGGCCAGCAGCAGCGTGGGCTTCTGCAACCTGGGCAGACGCGTCTTCCCCGGCCATGTGAACACGGCATCGTAGGGCCACCAGACCTCGCGGCCGGCGCGCAGCTGTTCGGCAAACAGCGACAGCAGCCGCTCGCGAGACAGTTTGTGGCCCTGCCATTCGACATACTCGCGCCACTCCTGGCCCAGCGCATCGATGTCGTCGACGTAGGCTTTTTCGCGCGCCAGCCGGGCGTGCAAATCCGCCTGCCGCGACTCATCGACGTAGAACGGCAGGCCGACCAGCAGCACGCGATTGACCAGCATCGGGCGCTCGATGCCCAGTTCCGCGGCAAGGACCGCGCCGGTATGGAATCCGAGAACATCCACGGCACCGGCCGCGCCCTCACCGTAGCCCAGCGCCAGCAGCACGTCGGCAAAGGCATGCGCGTAATCGGTGAGGCCGACTGGCGAGCCCGGACGATCCGAGCTGCCGAAGCCCGGCGTATCGGGGCACAGCACCACCCGATCCGTGGCCATCACGCTGGCAAATTCGTCGTAGAAATAGCCCGAATACGGGTTGGGGTGCAGGCACAGCAACGGCGGCCGCTCGACTGCGGACAGATCGCGCGGAGCATAGCGCCATACATGCACCTGGCCGAAACGCGCGTCGACGTATTGCCGGCGGCGTTCGATGGCGTATTCACCGGCCCAAGCGAGGCCCGCAGGCAGGCACGCACCGGCGCAGACGGCACTCGAGACGGCGAGCAGGCTGCGACGCGACAGGCTCGTCGATCCCATCGTTGCTCGCGTGAACGCTCGCACCGGCTGTCTCACCGGCTGGCCGTTACGTCCAGGCGCTGGCCGCGTACGGCGCGGTTGAGCCGCCCGTCCTCCCAGGCCACCTGCCCGGAGACCACGGTCGCGCGAATGCTGTGTGAGAACAAAACGTCTTCGAACGGCGACCAGCCGCAGCGATACAGCAGCGAGTCGCGGGTCACCCGCTGCGGTGTGCTCGGATCCACAACCACCAGATCCGCCCAGTAGCCCTCGCGAAGATAGCCGCGCTCACGCACGCCGAACATCCGCGCTGGTGCATGCGCGATCTTCTCGACCACCAGCGGCAGCGTAAACGTGCCCTCACGCACCTGTTCGAGCAGGCTCTGCAGCGCATGCTGCACCAGCGGCAGACCGGCCGCGGAGCGGAAATAGCCGACATCCTTCTCGGTGAGCAGGTGCGGCGCATGATCGGTGGCGATGACATCGATGCGCCCGTCGATGACTGCCTCACGCAGGGCGGCACGGTCGGCCGCCGATTTGATCGCCGGGTTGCACTTGAGGTGCGTGCCAAGGCGCGCGTAGTCCTCGTCGCAGAACCACAGATGATGCACACAGGCCTCGGCGGTGATGCGCTTGGTCGCCGGATCACCACCCGCGTCGAACAACGCCATCTCACCGGCGGTGGTCAGGTGCAGTACATGCAGGCGTGCATCGAAGCGCCTGGCCAGTTCCACGGCCAGTGACGAGGACTTCCAGCAGGCTTGCGCCGAACGGATGTTCGGGTGCTCCGCCACGGGCACATCCTCGCCCCAACGCTCGCGTGCGGCACGCTCGTTGGCCCAGATCGTCGGTGAGTCCTCGCAGTGCGTGGCGATCAGCAGCGGTGAGTGGGCGAAGATCGCCTCGAGCGCTGCAGGCTCGTGCACCAGCATATCGCCGGTGGACGCGCCCATGAAGATCTTCACGCCGCAGGCATCCCCCGGCTGAAGCCGTCGGATTTCCTCGATATTGTGATTGGTCGCGCCGAAATAGAACGCGTAATTGCCGTGGGATTTCTGCGCGGCCAACGCGTACTTCGCCGCGATCGCCTCGCGCGTAGTGGTCTGCGGGCTGACATTGGGCATCTCCATGAAGCTGGTCGTACCCCCCGCCACGGCAGCGGCCGATTCGCTGGCCAGATCCCCCTTGTGCGTCAACCCCGGTTCGCGGAAATGCACCTGGTCGTCGATCATGCCCGGGAGCAGCAGGCAGCCGGCCACATCCATGACACGCGCATTACCTGGCGCGGCGATGCTATCTGCAATGCGCGAGATGCGCCCGTCGACGACCAGTACATCTGCGTCGAACTCGCGGCCCTCGTTGACCAGTCGGGCGTTGGTGATCAGCAGTGGCTCACTCATGCTCAAGCTCTCGCGTGTCAGGGTTCAGGAATCCGCCGGCCAATGCAGGCGCTCGGCCTGCACGAAGCTCCGGTACTGTCCGTCGGCACAGGCCGCAAAGAGCGTGCCGATGCCGGCGGTCTGGTCAGCCACCATCGTGCCATCGGCCGCCACCGCGATCAGCCCGAACTCGAAATCACGCGCCTGAGCCTCCGCCAGTGTCCGCGCCACAGCAGCGTCCAGCGTCAGGCCATCCGTGCAGCGCGTGACGATGCGCGCGGCGGCCGCATGATTGACGATGTGCTCGCCGACACCCGTGAGCGACACACCGGCCGCCGCACCGGCATAGGTGCCTGCCACGG
>JBGTIC010000386.1:0-4161 GCA_041745895.1 Gammaproteobacteria bacterium | reverse complement strand
CCGATCGCCTGCGATGGCCCGATCGACGGCCCTATCCGCCACGTTGGCGCTGGCGGACATCGCGCCGAGCAGCAGGGACGCAGCCAGTAGCCGCACCCCATGCTGGCGGCATCCGCTCATGTTGGTACGCCCGGGGCCGGTGCCAGGCGTTCGATGCGCGCGAGCAGTTCGCGCGGGCTGTAAGGCTTGCTCACGTAATCGTTGGCACCCTGCTTGAACGCCCGGACGATCTCGTCTTCGACATTGCGGCTCGACAGTACGATGATGGGTACATCCCGCCAGGTACTCGAACCGCGTATCTGCGCGATCAGCTCAAAGCCGTCGCGATAGGGCAATACCAGTTCCTGGATCACGACTGCGACCGGAGGATTTTCGGCAATGAAGCGGGAGGCCTCATTGCCCTGTGCACAGCGGGTCGTCATGAAGCCGTCACGCTGGAGCATGAACTCAAGCAATGCGGCGACATGGTCGTCCTCATCGACGATCAGCGCGGTGGATTCGTGGAAGTCAGTCATCGCGGTTTACGCCCAAGGCCGGCGCGCGCTGTTACGAAGCTGTTGGCGATTATCACCGATTCCCGTATTCAGGCCGGCGACGCAGGTCTCATCTGCGCAGCTCACTGACGGCGGGTGGCGTCGCGCGCGGGCCCTGCATTAAAGTAGCCGGGCCCCGGCCCACGACCTTCCCGCAAAACAATTTCTCAGGAATCAGTCGAGACATGAAAAAGAGCAGCGGCGAGCAGGGTCACCACCAATGGCGGTTTTTCCGCTCCGGCGGCTTCGACCAGGTCGCGATCGAGACCGGTCAGGATCTGCGACATCTGGCGGAACTCGATCTGAAGCTGTGGACCGCGTTGAACTGTCCGGCCACTGGACTTGAGTTCGACGAACGCACCCTGAGCCTGGTCGATGCCGACGGCGATGGCCAGATTCGCGTACCGGAGTTGCTTGAGGCGGTGCGCTGGAGCTGCGAGATGCTTACCGACCCGCAGGCGATGTTCGCCGACGCCGGATTGCCCGTCAGCGCCATCGATGCCGGCCACCCGGAAGGTGCAGCGCTGCACGCCGCGGCAGTCAAGGTGCTCGAATACCTCGAAAAGGCGCCCGAGGGTGCGCTGGTCGTAGGTGATTTCGCCGACATGACCCGTCTGTTCTCGCCGGATCACTTCAATGGCGACGGGGTGGTGACCCAGGCGCTCACCGGCGATGCAGCGCTGCAGCGTCTCATGGGCGAGATCATGGCCACCCAGGGCGAGGTGGCGGATCGCAGCGGCGCACCCGGCATCACAGCCTCGACACTCGAGGCCTTTCATGTACAGGCGAGGGCCGTGATCGACTGGCACGCTCAGGCAGCAGCGGATGAAGCGCAAATCCTGCCGCTCGGCGCAGGCACGGCCGGCGGCGCCGAGCTGTTCGAGAGTGTCCGCGCCAAAGTCGACGACTATTTCACCCGCTGCCGCCTGGCGGCCTACGATCCCGATGCCGCCGAGGCGTTGAATCCCCCCGTGGCCATGTACAGTGCCCTGGGCGACCGGGATATCGCAGCAGCCGATGCCGATGTCGCCGCACTGCCGTTGGCCGAGATCGCTGCGGATCGATCGCTGCCGCTGGCGACCGGGCTGAACCCCGCCTGGCAAGGTGCCGTCGATCGGCTGCGCGAGGCGGTGGTGGAGCCCATCCTGGGTCCGCGGGAATCACTGGCTCAGGACGATTGGGAGGCGCTGTCCACACGGTTCGCCGCGTATCGTCAGTGGCAGGCGGAAAAGCCCGAGACGGCAGTCCATGGGCTGGATCTTGAGCGCCTGCGCGACATTGTGTCGGGACAGGGCCGCGAGCAACTCGGCGCATTGATCGAGCAGGACCTGGCAGCCGATACGTCGGCCGCGACCGTGGATGCGCTGGAGCGGCTGGTGCGTTACCAGCGCGACCTGGTCACGCTGTTGCGCAACTTCGTCACGCTGAGCGACTTTTACCGTGGTGATCGCAAGGCGATCTTCCAGGCCGGTACGCTGTATCTGGATCAGCGCAGTTGCGAACTGGTCATGCGCGTGGCCGACATGGGTCGGCATGCAACCATGGCGCCGTTCAGTGGTTGTTATCTGGTGTACTGCGACTGCGTGCGCAAGGGCAGCGCGCCCCTGTCGATCGTTGCGGCGCTGACCAATGGTGAGGTCGACGAGCTGATGGTGCCGGGTCGTAACGGCGTGTTCTACGACCGCGCGGGCCGCGACTGGAAAGCCACCGTAGTCAAGGTCGTCGAGCAGCCGATCAGTATCCGCCAGGCCTTCTGGGCCCCATACCGCCGCCTGGCGCGCTTCATTGAAAACCAGATTCAGAAGTTTGCTGCCTCACGCGACAAGGATGTAGAGAGCCGAACAACCGCAGGCGTCAGTGACGCCGCAGCGCAGGCGGGCGCCGGACAGAGCGCGACGGCGCAGGCGTTCGATATCGCCAAGTTCGCAGGCATTTTTGCAGCGATCGGTCTGGCTGTCGGTGCCATCGGCACAGCCCTGGTAGCCGTGTTCACGGGGCTGTTCTCGCTTGCCTGGTGGCAGATCCCGCTGGTCCTCGTGGCGATGATGCTGGTGATCTCCGCACCCTCCATGCTGCTGGCGTATCTGACGTTGCGGCGACGCAATCTTGGCCCCTTGCTCGACGCCAATGGCTGGGCGGTCAATGCCCGCGCGCGGATCAACGTGCCGTTCGGCGAGGCGCTGACCGGTATTCCGAAGCTGCCGGCCGGTGCCAGTCGATCCCTGAGCGACCCTTACGCGGAGAAGAAGCGGCCTTGGAAGACCTGGCTGTTCCTGCTCCTGGTGAGTGTCGTGGCGGCGTTGTTGTGGCGGCAGGGACTGTTCGATGGCCTGCGCGGGGACGCTGAGGTGCCCGCAGTCGAGGCGCCGACCCACGCGCCGCCCGCCGAGCCGAACGGAGCCTGATGTCGGATCTGCTCGACGATCTGCAGGTCACTGAATCCGAGCCGCTGGGCGATGGCGCCTGGATTTTGCGCGGCTTCGCTCGTGAGCAGGCGGCGGCGCTGCTTGCCGGCATTGACCAGGCCGCACGCGAGGCACCGTTTCGCCATCTGGTCACGCCGGGCGGGCGGGCGATGTCGGTGGCCATGACCAACTGCGGTGAACGTGGCTGGGTATCGGACCGACGGGGCTATCGCTATGCAGCCTGCGATCCGGTGTCAGAGGCACGATGGCCGCCGATGCCCGCCAGCTTCCGCACGCTCGCCCGACACGCGGCGCACGCCGCCGGGTACGCCGATTTCGAGCCCGATGCCTGCCTGATCAACCGCTATGTACCGGGTGCCCGCATGGCGCTGCATCAGGACCGCGACGAGCGCGATTTCGCTGCACCGATCGTGTCCGTGTCGCTGGGCCTGTCGGCGATTTTCCTGTTCGGCGGAATTGCGCGCGCTGACAAGCCCCAGCGTCGGCGCCTCGTGCATGGCGATGTCGTGGTGTGGGGCGGCGCATCGCGACTGGTCTTCCACGGTGTTGCACCGCTGGCGCGCGGTGAGCATCCGCTCACGGGCAGCCAGCGCCTGAACCTGACTTTCCGCAAGACGAGCTGATCCCTGCCCGCGAGCGCACCGCGAACAGTTTCCGGGACGATTGCGGTTGGAATGCCAAAACTGCGGGGCAGGGCACGGACCTGCGCTTATGTAACGTCCATTCTTTGCGGCTTCGCTGAAAGCCAGCCAAGACTGGGAGTTGATCAATGAGCAGCAGCCACGCACGCCCTAACGGTTTCACGATGATCGAGCTGATGATCGTCGTGGCGGTGGTCGGCATTCTCGCCGCGATCGCCCTTCCTTCCTACCATAGCTACACCGTGAGAACGAAAGTCACCGAATGTCTGAACCTGGCCTCTCCTGCGAGAATCGCGGTGAGCGAGACGGCCGCGGGCACCGGGGCTGCACCATTCGAATTTCTGTCGACTCGCTATTGTGAGGATGTGCAGATCGCAGAGGGTGGCGTGATCGTCATGGAGACACAGGACACTGGCGCTGCAACCTCGCCCATCCTGCAGTTCGTCCCCGTCGCAGTGGCCGGCAGCACTCAGGCGCGCTGGGACTGCGAACTGGTCGCAGGACGCGCGGCGCATGTACCCGCTCATTGCCGCACCCCAGGCGTGCGAGCGGCGGCGAGCG
>JBGTIC010000385.1:0-2398 GCA_041745895.1 Gammaproteobacteria bacterium | reverse complement strand
CAGGCGGCGGCGATTGCAGGCATCCCCCAGCCGCTTTAAATATTCGGCGCGCGTCGGATAGGGCAGCACCAGCCGCGAGGCGACCCCGAGGCCCTGACCCTGGCTCATGAGCACGACCAGAGCTGCGATCTGTTCGCCTGCATCATGAGAGACAATGGTGGCGCCCAGCACCCGATCCCCACCACGTGCGACCAGCACCTCGGCAAAACCTTCAATGTCGCCAGCGGCACGGCCGCGGTCCAGATCGCCGAAGCGCACCTCATAGCGGTCGAACGCCGTGTCGCTGGCCTCGAGCTGTGCGGCGCTGCGACCCACCGAGGCCACCTCCGGCCGCGTGTAGGTACAGTGCGGCACGATGGCCCGATCCACGCGCGCAGTCGGTGCAAACAGCGCATTCTGGATGACTGCGCGCGCGTGCATGTCGGCGTTATGGGTGAACTGGCGCGTCGAGCACACATCACCGATTGCGTAGATGTGTGGATTGCTTGTGCGCAGCCGATGGTCCACGTCGATCAGGCCGCCGGCGGCGAGGCTGACGCCGGCGGCCGCGAGGTTCAACGCATCGGTATTGGGACGGCGACCCAGGGCGACCAGAACGCGGTCAACCTGCACCGGCGTGGCGACGCCTGCGATGATCTCCACGCCGCCCTCAGATCGACTCACGTTTGTCACGCCGGCACCCAGGTGCAGCATCACGCCATTGCGCCGCAGGGCCTGGGCAAGCACCTCGCTGGCCGCCGGGGACTCCAGCGGCAGCACTCGATCCTGCTGCTCGAAGACATGCACCTCGGTGCCCAGCCGGGCGAACACCTGCGCCATCTCGCAGCCGATGGCACCGGCGCCCAGGATCGCCAGTCGGCGTGGCTGCTCGGTGAGATCGAAAAGCGTCTCGTTGGTCAGGGGCTCGCAATCAGCCAGCCCGGGAATCGGTGGCACCGCAGCACGCGCACCGGTGGCGATGACGAAACGCCTCGCGCGCAGCATCGTGCCCGCCACTTCAACTGTATCGCGTGCCGTGAAGCGTGCCTCGCCGAGGAATACATCCACGCCTGCCTGCGTGTAGCGTTCCACCGAATCATGCGCGGCGACCCCTGCACGCACCTCGCGCAGCCAGGCAAACGCCTCAGCGAAGCCGACACCGTCACGCTGGGTGATTTCCAGCAAGGCCTTGGAGGGCACGCAACCGACATTCAGGCAGTCCCCCCCCATGGCATGCCGCTCGACCAGTGCGACCTTTGCTCCCAGACCCGCCGCGGCGATCGCTGTGACCAGACCGCCGGGTCCTGCACCGATCACCACGAGGTTGTAGCGCGGCGCAGGTTCGGGATTGACGTAATCTGACGGGGCAACCAGCTGGCGCCAGCGCGCATCCAGCTCGGTGCCTGAGGCACCGCTCGTGCGAAATTCAGTCATCGCTGGCACCCTGGGGCTGCGTGGCGGTCTCGAGCTGCCGGTCGAGTTCGCGGCGGGCCAGCCGCGTGACGACGATGGTCACGACCAGCGTAGCCACCAGCCCCAGCGCGAGCAGCAGGTGGCCTGCCAGACCGGTCTCGACCTCGCCGCTGGCGGCGGTGGTCAATGACTGGGCAAAGGTGCCTGCCCAGACATACAGCACGGTGGCCGGGAACATGCCGATCCAGGACGCCAGCACGTAGTGGCGCAGCGGCACACCGGTCAGGCCCAGCGCGTAGTTCAGCAGGTTGAACGGAAACACCGGCGAGAGCCGCACAAGCAGGACGATCAGGAAACCGCGTGTGCCGATGGCGCGATCCAGCGCGCTGAAGCGCGGCCAGGCGGCGACGCGCTCGGCGATCCAGTCGCGTGCCAGAAATCGGCCCAGCACGAAAGCCGCCGTCGCGCCGAGCACGCTGGCCACCGAGACCAGCGCCACGCCGGCCACCAGACCGAAAATGAATCCGGCGGTGATGGTGAGGATCAGGCCGGGAAGCATCAGCACGGTGGCGACAACGTACAGACCGATGAACACCAGCCATGCGACGTCGCGATGCCCCTGGATCCACGCCAGTCCGGCTGTGAGCCATTCGGCGACCGGCAGCCAGAATGCCAGGCCCAGCAACGCCATCAGTGCCAGGACGAAGACGATGACTCTGGTGTTTCTCTGCACGCTTCTCAGTCTCCAGCTATGTCCATTGCCTGAACCCATTCGCGCAGATGCCGGCGCGCCGGGCGCTGATCGTGCGCCAGGCGTCCGGGCACCTGCCGCAGATCGTCGAGCGTATCGACATCCCAACCTTCAGCCAGGCGGGCCACCTGCATACCTTCGCGCGTGCAGGCTGCCGCAAGTGTGGCGCCCAGTTCGCTGCCACTCCAGGGCAATGGCGCCAGCGACGGCCAGGGCCGGCGCGCAGCCATCACCACCACACCGCCGTCGCTTGCC
>JBGTIC010000384.1:0-5521 GCA_041745895.1 Gammaproteobacteria bacterium | reverse complement strand
CCCGGTGGCCGATACCCTGAAGCGGCAGGTTGCCGAGCGCCCCGCGCGCGTCGAGTCCACCGTCAGCCGTGCAGGGCTCTGGCAGGCGCTGACACCACAGGTGTTTCCGCTCGGCCTTTTGCGTGACGCACTCGAGCGGGCCGACGCACAGGGGATTGCGGTGACTGATGAATCCCAGGCCATCGAGCGCCTGGGCCACCAGCCGCTGCTGATCGAGGGCTCGGCAATGAATCTGAAGGTGACCTTGCCGGGCGACCTCGCACTTGCCGAACGACTTCTCACCAGCGGGGCTGTGTTGCAATGAGCTACCGCATCGGCCATGGGTTCGATGTCCATGCCTTTGGCGACGGGGATGCCGTGGTGCTTGGTGGGGTACGCATCAGCCATGATCGCGGACTGCGCGCGCATTCGGATGGCGATGTGGCGTTGCACGCCTTGTCCGATGCACTGCTCGGCGCAGCCGGTCTCGGTGACATCGGTCAGCTGTTCCCCGATACGGATCCGGCGTACGCCGGAGTCGACAGCCGTGCCCTGCTGCGCACGGTCGTCGAGCGTGTTGCCGCACTTGGCCTTGTCGCCGCCAATGCCGATCTGACACTGATCTGTCAGGCACCGCGTCTGGCCCCGCACCGCGAAGCGATGCAGCACAATATTGCCGCCGATCTCGGCATCGATGCCAAGCTGGTCAACGTCAAGGCCACGACCACTGAAGGTCTGGGTTATCTCGGCCGAGGCGAAGGGATCGCAGCGCACGCAGTCGTGCTGTTACACGCCCGCGCGTGAGCATGCCGGCACCCATCGAAGCCGCCTGGGCCAATGGACGCCCGGTGGCCAAGGCCATCCTGCGCAGCTGCGCAGAAGATTTTCGTGTGGAAGAGATACCGGTGGCCACGCCTGAGGGCCAGGGAGAGCACCTCTGGCTGCTGGCGCGCAAGTGCGGGCGCACCAGCAGTGATCTTGCAGGTGTGCTGGCGCGGCATTTCAACGTACCGCGCCGCGATGTCGGCTTTGCCGGGCGCAAGGATCGGCATGCAGATACCAGCCAGTGGTTCAGTGTGCGTCTGCCCGGGCGCGAGGCAGCAGCGCCCCCGGTGATCGAGGGTGTGCAGTGGACGCATGTCAGCCGTCACGCCCGCAAGCTTGCCACGGGTGGTCTGCGCGGCAATCGCTTTCGCCTGCTGTTGCGCGACGTGGTCGGTGAGCGTGCTGAACTCGAGCAACGCCTGGCGGGCATTGCCACGCTCGGGGTGCCGAATTATTTCGGCCCGCAGCGGTTCGGCCGCGGCGCGCAGAATCTGTTCTCGGCCTGGCGCATGCTGGTCGAGGGTTCGCCCGTACGCAAACGTGAATTGCGCGGTTTGTTGCTGTCGACGGCGCGCAGCTGGTGCTTTAACCGCGTGGCAGCGCAACGGGTGGCCGACGGCAGCTGGCAGACGTTGCTGCCCGGTGAACTCGCGGCACTGGATGGCAGTCGCAGTGTGTTCGCCGTCGAGGAGGTCGATGAGACCTTGCGCACACGGCTCGCTGCCTTCGATGTGCATCCGTCAGGCCCGCTGCCCGGTCGGGGTGGCAAGCGGCCCTCAGGCTCCTGCGCGGAACTCGAGGGCGTTGCCCTGAAGGCCTTTGCGCCGCTGATTGCAGGACTTGCCGATGCCCGTGTGGATGCCTCGCGCCGGGCCTTGCGCGTGCGGCCAGCAGAGTTTTCCTGGCAGTGGACGGCGACCGACAGCTTGCTGCTGTGCTTCGAACTGCCCGCCGGCAGTTATGCCACCTGCGTCGTGCGTGAGCTGGTGGATGCACAGGATGCCAGCGGCGCCGAGCTGGCCGTGCCGGCCTGAAGCCATCGACGCGGATCTACGCTGGTACCTTCCATTCGTGTTCTTCAGAAGTGTCCCCCAAGGAGACAGACATGCTCGAAACAATCCGTCACGGCAGCATTCTCGAGCTGAAGCTGTCGCGCCCGCCGGCCAATGCGATGAACACCGCTCTGGTGACGCGGCTCACCGATGAGCTGACGGCAGCGCCGGGTGCCGGGGCGCGGGGCGTAGTCATCTCGGGTACGCCGGGAATGTTCTGTGCCGGCCTCGACGTGGCCGAGCTGCTGCAACTCGATCGAAACGGGATACTTGCGTTCTGGGCGGCGTTCTTTCGCATGAACAAGACCGCCGCGACGTTGCCGGTGCCGGTGGTGGTGGCGTTGACGGGCCACAGCCCGGCCGGGGGTGCGGTGCTGGCCACGCATTGCGACTACCGCATCGCCGCAGAGGGCCGCTTCAAGATCGGGTTGAACGAGGTGCAGGTCGGCCTGCCGCTGTCGGAGAACTTCTACTTCGCGCTGCGCAGACTCGTTGGCCAGCCGCGGGCACAGAATATGGCGATCCGCGGTGCGCTGATCGCTATCGACGAAGCTGCGCGGATCGGCATGGTCGACGAACTGGTCGCCCCCGACGAGGTTGTGCCGCGCGCAGTGGCCTGGGCGCAGTCGCTCACCGAGTTGCCCCCGCATGCGATGCTCAGCACCTTGCAGTTGGCACGCGCAGATCTCGTCGAGGTGCTGGATCGCATCGAGCCGCAATTTGCCGAAACCGCGACGCGGCACTGGTTCAGCGCAGAGACCCAGGGTGCAATGCGCTCGATGATCGAGCGCATTGCCAGCAAGAAAAAATGACCAGCCCTAGCGTCGGCGCCGCTGCGTGCGCTCGGGCGGGGCCGATGGGCCGGGCTGCGCAAAGCGCCCCAGCCAGTCACGCACCTGGTGATACCAGTGGATGGAGTTGTTGGGCTTGAGGATCCAGTGATTCTCATCGGGGAAATACAGCAGGCGTGATTCGATGCCCCGACTCTGCAGCGTGCGGAAAAGCTCGAAGGCCTGGCCGACCGGCACACGGTAGTCACGCTGGCCATGCACGATCAGTGCGGGCGTGGCAAAGTTACCCGCATGATAGTGCGGTGAGATCTCACGATAGATCTCGGGTGCCTCCCAGTATTGGCCAAAGCGCTCGCTGTGCACAGCGAAGTCGGAAGCCATCTGCGAGTACATGTTGTAGACCGGCGCGTGGATCAACAGGCTGCGAAACGGATGCTCCCGGCCCAGCAGGATCGAGGCGAGGTAGCCGCCGTAGCTGCCCCCGCCTGCAACCATTCGCTCTTCGTCGATCCAGTCCTTGGCTGCGAACCATTCGGCGGCGGCGATGGTGTCGTTGTACGGGGCCGTGATCCAGTCGGGATTGATGTAGTCAACGAAGTCCTGGCCAAATCCGCTGGAGCCGTGGAAGTTGTGCCAGGCGGTGACATAGCCCCAGGAAGCGAAGGTCTGCGCGTTCCAGCGGTAATGGAAGCCATCCGTAATTGCGCCATGCGGGCCACCGTGAATCAGCAGGAACAGCGGATAACGACGCTCCGGATCGAAGCCGGGTGGGTAGTGCACCCACATCTGGATCTCGGCTCCGTCATGGCCTTCATAGGTGACCGATTCGTAGCTGCCCAGTTCGACATCCGCCAGCAGGTCGTCGTTGAGCGTATCCAGGCGCGTGATGTCACCTGACTCGGTGTCGATGCGCACCAATCGCGCCGGGTAGAGGAAACTCTGGTTGGTCGCCACCAGCGTGCCGTCGCGCGCGATCGACACACTGCCGTAGTCGGTGTCCTGCGTGAGCCGGCGCGGCGTATTGCCGTCCACATCGATGAAGTGCACCCGATAGGTTGCCGCATCATCAACGGCCGCATAGAAACCGCTGCCGTCGGGTGCCCACACCAGCCCCGAGGCAGAGCGGTCCCAGTCGCCGGTGATCTCGCGCTGTTCACCGGAAGACAGGTCATGCAGCACGACGTTGGCGGTATCGGCATAGAATCCCGCTATAGCCTGGCGAATGTAGGCGAGGATGCGTCCGTCAGGACTGAACAACGGGGCGCCATCACTGGCCGCGTTGTCCGCCGTCAGGTTTTTTGCCGATGTCGCGCCGATGCGTCCCAGAAATACATCGTAGTCCGGGGAGACGCCATCGTCGCGAGCGTCGCTGACAAAGGCCACGTGGGATTCGTCGGGATGAATATCGTAGCTGCTGGTGTCCGGGCTGCTGCGCGGCAGTTGCCGGCCCAGCGGCTGGGTGATGGCCTCGATGTCACCACCGGACGCAGATATCCGGAACAGGTGAGCCTCGCGCGCCTCCTCGATCCAGGTGTCCCAGTGCGAATAGGGCAGGGCATTCCATTCGTGCACCGAAACCTTCTTTTCGGCATCCGCCTTCACCTGCTCGGCGATTTCCTCCCAGGTCTTGTCTGGCCAGACGCGGCTGATGAAATACAGGTGCTCGCCGACCCACTTCACGGCTGAGGCACCGGTGGGAATATCGGAGACACGCTGCGCCTCGCCCGGCCCATCCATGCGCATCCGATAGATCTGCGCCGCCTCATCGTCAGCGCGTTTCGCCGTAAAGGCAAGCTGGGTACCGTCGGGTGAGAACACCGGATTGCTCGCGGACATTCCCGCCATCGTCAACGCACGCTGCTGGTCCCCGTCGACAGAGAACAGCCACAGGCGGGTCTCACTTTCGTCGGTCTCGGTGTCGTAGGTGGCGACGGGCGCGACGATATGCCCGCCGGCAGGCGAGATGACCGGCGCGCCGAGGCGTTCGATCTGCCACAGGAGCTCCGCGGTCAGCAACTTCGGCTCTGCTGCAAGTGCGGCACCGCTGGCAAGTGCGACCAGCACCAGAATCAGCTTCTTCATGATGTCGTATTTCCGTTTGCTCATGATCAGTGAGTGCAGTATAAGTAGTTCGCCATGAAGATTTCCTGCTTCTGCCGCAGACTTGCGTTGAACCTCCTGCCGGTGATTGCAGTGGCCGTGGTGGGCGTGCAGCTGCTTGGTGCGCATATGCATCTGCACGGCACCCACCAGGATCACGCTGGTGGACATGTGCATTCGATGCACTCTCCTTGCCATGCGGACGCCGATCATCTCGGCGACGGTGCGCAGATCAACCTGTGGCAGGCGCTCCTATCCAAACTGCCGGACGCGCAGAATGCTGGCGCTGCGCTCGCGCCATTGCTGATTCTGGCACCTTCGGCGATCCGGCTCGATGTCGCCACGGCACTGGATCATGTGCCTGCGCGTTGGCGAATGCCGACGCATCTGACTCCCCTGCTGCGCGCGCCGCCGCGCTGATAAACGACGCCTGAAGCGCCCCGCCGCCGTGTCGAAGCACACGGACCGTGCGGTGGACCTCATGCAGCAGACTGCCGCTCCGGCGGCCGTGGGGAGTCAATTCCATGCGGATTCATCGCTACGCGTTCAGTGCGCTGACGCTGGGCACGCTGCTTGCTGGCGCCTGCAGTGCGCATGCCGCCCGTACGCTCGAGCAGACCATAGAACAGGCTTTGGAAGTATCACCCGAGCGCGATGCCGTCGGTGCGGGCATTGCCGCGGGGCATGCTGAGCTGCGGCAGGCTGGTGCCTGGCCCGACCCGGTCCTGGAGCTGCGCGCAGACGATCGCGTCGCCCGTGAGCTGGGCACTGGCG